>MEDT01000215.1 GCA_001724175.1 Cytophagaceae bacterium SCN 52-12
AGCATTATGCTGAGAATGGGAGAGTTAATGGAATTGTCGGAAGCCGTAAAGGCCAGGATCGCCCAGCTTGATAGCCTGAAAAAGGATGGTTATGAGGGTGAAATTATTGTGGCAAAGGATCTTGTGAAAGAACTTGATCTGGCCGGGGAGTCCATGATGACCTGGATGCACCAGTTTAAAGCAGATACACTGGAAAAAATGGATGAAACGGCAGCCCGGGAATACCTGTTTGAACAGAAAAAAAGTATACTCGATGTAAAAGGCAGCATGGAAACGAGCATTTCGAAGGCGCGAAACATTGTTGCTCCACAAAACCGGCCGTTTCCCTAGTCCGTTTGAACTGGAGTAGTCGGTCGCTAGCCGTCCAGCTCTGCAATCCTCTCCAAATCGCCCAAAAACCGGTTCGAAAACGATTCGAGAAGGGGGCCTAAGACGCCAAAAAATTACCCCACCGTAGAAAATAAGCCTGACGCTCACGCTATGCGTGGGCTCAGTTCATCGTGTAGGAAAGGTGCTTGGCGTGCCTGGGACTCAAGGTAACTAATGTCCCACGCTATTTTTATCTCACCTTAGCCAACTGCTCAGGGGACTACAGGTTTTTCAAGGCAAAGAAACGCAGGCATTTCCCCGAACCGGTGCTTAACCAGTCTATTTCTTTGTTGGATGTTTCCGAAGAGTCTAAAGAGATTACCCGCAGATACGGGTACAATGCCGTGGCAGATATCCTTTCACTACCTACTCCGTACAAGCTTTTAGAGCATCAGGGGTTTGGGTATCGTATGTTGGTGGAATATGTGTCCTTCCTGGAAGATCAATAGTTGGGAAATTACCTTAATTAAGGTACTCGTCCGCATCGTGGGTCGAATCGCCCATAAAAGCGGTTATGTTCAAATACTCTATAAAAAAGGCTTCTAGGCTTTTCGATCATTGAAATATGTTTGGGGTACTAAATTCACGTTTCATTTTATTGTAGAAATTCAATCTATAAATTCGAATCGGGAGAAAGCGCAGCGAACAGGGTCATACATACCTCTCCTCTTAAAACTTCCTGCCCGCCGGCGGTATGGTCGTAGTACCCGGCGTCATGGTTCGCTGTAGGTATGCCAAGCTGTTCCAGTACTTTTCCGAACTCCTCGCGCGTGACCTTTTCAATTTCCGCCACGGCAGGAGCCGTTTTAGCGGATTCTGCCGTTTCCGTGAACAGAGCTATCCATCGGTTGAGCTCAGCACCCGTAACCGCCCGGCGTAACTCGGCTTTGTACGACCCGAAAAAGCCCTTAGTTCCCCAGAACTGTGCAGCCTTGTGCGCTTTGTCATCTGGGTCCAAGTCGTCGAAATAGGTGAGGATCTGCCCGCTTTCGACCAACTGCCGCTGCAAATCCGCCATTTTGACCTCCCGGATCGGGGTGTTGTTCCGGACCGACAGCGATGCAGCTAACCCGGCGGCTTGTCCGATCCCCATCCACAGCGGCTCCATGCGCAGGGTGGAATAGGCTACATGTGTGGTGGAAGCGGCAACCGGGACAATAACGCCGTCGATACTTTCCGGAACCAGGACGCGGTAGGGCAGTTGGTAGGCAGGGATAGGCAGCATGCCGATGTAGCCTTCCAGCACTTTGTTATCGGCAGACGGCTCGCGGGAGCATGGAAAACTGTCTATCGGAAATTCGCCCGCGATAATGGTATCGGGGAAGACGGTGGTCCTGCCTTCCCCGTTCCTGAGGGCCAGGTCGTTTTCCGTCAGGGTATATGCTCCTTTCAGCCTCCGCGCTTCCCTTACGTACAATTGCCAGGGAAAATGCTCGTTGTCGGTAAATTCGTCGAGGGGAAGATGGTATTGATTGGCCAGCTTACGATGGGCTTCCGGCACTTCAGGGTCGTTCTGGATGAAATACAGCAACCCGAGCGCCAGCTCGCGGTGCCTTTGGAACACTTTCTCCCGCTCTTCCCAGCTTGCTTCCACGTAGTTGAAATTTTCTTCCGGGAAAGGGAACCCCAGCGGGCGCGGGTTCGTATTGACGTCGTACTTCCGGTTGGGGATCTCCGCGAAGGAGAATACCCTCACCATCGTATCGAAATGGGCTTTGTAGTAGCCGTGCCCTTCCTTGAAAACTTTCGGGCCGCCAAGCCTTCCCTCTTCCAGGTCTCTGAAATAGCCGAGATAGTTTTTACGGTCATAGCCTGACGGGGCTTCTTTCATGACATAGCTGTTGGCGGGGTCGTCCGTCAGGCACAGGCGGTAGGTATAGGCGGGGATACGGTGATCTCCCTCGCCCGTGCTTCCTTCCAGGAACTCGTTTTCGTTGTAGTCAAAGAAAATCTGCCCGGCGTGAGGCTCGTTGAAATCGGCTTTCCCCTCTCTTCCCAGGCGATAGGCGGCGCCTGCCAGGGCATAGAGATCGCCTTCGTAGGTGGCGTCGATAAAGGCTTTGGCTTTCAGGGTTATGAGCTGGCCGGTCTCCCAGTTCCGGAAAGCGGCTTCCCGGGCTTTCCCGGACCGGGTGAGCACTTTTTCGATCTGGTAGCCTTTAAGCAGGGTAATGTCGGGTTCTGCCGCTACCATCGCGTTGAAAACGTGTTCGGCAACGGAAGGTTCGTAATAATATCCCTCCCGGCATTTCGTGACATTTTCGGAACCTGCACCGTATTTTTCCGTATAATAGCGGAGAATGTTCTGTGTGAATTCCCTGAAGAGCCCTGCGATCGCGTTTTTATTTTCGATATCGCTTTTTCCCAAACCGCTGGTAGACAGCCCGCCGATATGTCGGTGATATTCGATCAGGACTACTTTTGAGCCGGCGCGGGCCGCCCCAATGGCTGCCATAATTCCGGCGGGAGTGCCGCCGGCTACCACGATATCGGCATCCGTTTTTTCGTTATCCGGCGTTGCACATGACGTGAGGTCAGCAACTGAAATTAGCGCTCCGGCTGTTCCGAGCTTGATAAAATACCTGCGGTTCATTTGTTTAAAAAGGTCTGTGCTGTTAGGTATGGCGTGTCAGGCCACTGAGGGGAGCCAAAGGCTCTGATCCTGTTGAAGGGCGCCCTTCGGTGAGTTGGTGCCGCTTACACTGAAACCTCATACCTCACGGCTATTTTTTGTTTTGCGGGATCATTTTCAGTGAATCGATGTCGGAGAGACGGATTTTGATGACTTCTATTGTCTGTTTCCCGGTGGCAAACGCTACAAAGAGATGACCATCGTGCTCCATCACATGAGGGTAGTCTACGTGCCGGCCGCCTACCAGGTAGTACATTTTGTTGAAAATTATTCCGTCGTCGCTGATGGACAATACCAACGGATCGCGTTTTTTGGGATTTGCGTTCGATACCAGCACATACCGGCCGTCTTTCAGTCGGGTTCCGCTGAATTTCGAACGGGCATCCGGGAAATTTGTCCTGACGGGCGTGCTCCAGGTACGGCCGTTATCCGCTGAAAATGAGCGGAACAGGTACCCGCTTCCTTTGTTGTCTCGGAAAAGTGCTGCCAGGTTGTTATCGGGCAATACCCACCAGTACGGTTCCTCCGCCGCCAGCTCGCTGGCCGTGCCGAACACGGGAAAGGATTGCCAGTCGGTCAGGCTTTTTACGCCTCCGGTCAGGAATTCAACGCCGGTTTTGGTGTAGTCGTACTTTCTTCTTGACATCATCCATTCGCCGGTGGCGATCTTTTTGGGAGCGAAATTATTGATGGCGTTGTCGTGCACTACACCAATTTCCTCCCATTTATCCCAGGTTTTGTTGTAACGGAAAGCCCTCAGCTCGAGGCTCGGCCCGAAGAACCCGGCCGCTTCGTCGAGAGAGGCCAGCGCCAGGAATTCTCCGTCCCGCTGCCAGAATCCCCGCGCTATGTATCGGAAGCCCTTGTCGGAGCGCGTACCGAACAGGTTGGCCCGCTCTGCTCCGGGAGGCACCGGGGTGAGGTATTGCGGTTCAGACCAAAGGACGCCGTCGGGGCTGGTGGCGTATTTTACCCGTTGCCCGACGCGGTCTTCGATCCCCGGGCCGTCGCTCCACATGATCCAGTACCTGCCGTCGTAATAATCGAGATCGCTATGCTGGTTGACCCCCATTTTGTGCCGCACGTCGCTGACTACCATGTGGGAGCCGGGAATGCGGGGGAGCTTGTCGTAATCGATCTTATGAGTCTCGCCCGGCAGCCAGTCCCCGGCCAGCATAAGTGGGGAGGAAGGGTTCGAGACCGGGTGTGGAGGGGTTAATTGGGATTGGCGATTTTGACTGTTGACCTGGAATACAAATGCGACAAGAAATAACGTAAGGGTATACTTTCTGAACGCGTAATAAATTAATCTTGATAAAATATCGTTCCTCATTGCTGCTTTTGGGGATTAACACTATTAAGTAAATACGCTCTTAGTCCAATCTGGTTTAATACAAAACCAATTATTTATCCAATTCAAACTCATCCGCCAATTTTCCGGTCGCCGTATACGCTTTATAGGATAAATGGCTTTTCCGGACCTCAATGACCTGGTATAGCTGGGTGTCCACAATGGTTTTTTGAGGCCATTTTAAACTGGTGTCTTCTTTGTACATTTTAGGACCGCTAACTGAAACCACATACACCGGCTTTTTTCCCCCGGCAGGAACGGTCCCCCGGGCATAGGTATGATCATGCCCTTGAAGGACTAAATGAACGCCGTACTTCAGGAAAAGAGGCTCAAACAGTTCTCTAAGCTCTTTATTGTCTCTTCCTGAGCGGGTTGCATACAACGGGTGATGAACCATGATAATCTTCCACAGGCCGCGACTCTCAAGAAGTACTTTTTCCAACCAATTATATTGACGCCGGCGTAATTCTTCATTTCGGGTAATCATCTGACCGTCGAGCGAGATAAAACGGGCCCCTTGATAGTCGACATAGTAGACAGTCCCATTAAGTCCGGTCGGACCATTTTCCGGAAAATTAAAACCTGATTTCCAATACGGGCACAAACTTTCCTTTTCTTCCAGGCTCCTGGTATATTCATGGTTGCCGGGAGTCGCAATTAAAGGGGTCATACTATGTATGAATCCGGCTCCATGATGCCACTCTCCCCATTCATTATTACGGAAAGAGCGGTTGATGATGTCGCCGGCGTAAAGATAGAAAGCAGCATCAGGTGCGGTTTTAAAAGCTTGTCGGGCAACCCTCGACCATTTTGCCCTGATATCCGCCTGCACATCTCCCATATACACGAAGGAAAAGTCCTCATCCGTTCCGGCAGCAGTGGTAAACTGAAACCATTCGCTCCAGTTATTCTCCCCGCTTACCCGGTAAGCATATATACCGGACGGGTTAAGATCCTTTAACTGAACACTGAAACAATGAGCCGCGATGCTGTCTGCAATGACTGTCACCGGCCTAGAAACCAGGCGTTTTAATCCGGATTTCATATCCGGTCCGTCAGGGGCAGGTAAAAACTCAAGATAACCGTTCTGAACAGTGGTATCGGTTCGCCAGTTTACCACTATTTCCGATGTTGGATTTTCAGACAGCGTCAGCGCAATACGATCAGGGAAACCGGTAGGAGCAAACTCCTGTCCTTTCAATTCAATAGCAACCCCAAAAAAGACAGACCAGAATACTAACAAAATCTTCATATTCATCCTTATTACTGAAATCAATTTGTAATACATCACAGCTTATCTACATTCGGGTAGAATGATGAGCCATATTTAAATTCATTACTGCCGGGAGAACAAATTAATAGCTTTAAGGCTCCGAAAAATGTAAAGCTACTATTCGGTGATCCATTTTAAATTGAAGGAATAATGGGTTCCCGAAGAAAGGACATGGATGATCCCGTCGGGAGCCTGCTCCACGGTGAGATACCCCCGGGCCTCACCCTGCAGGGAATCCAGGAAATCATAGGGGTGCCCCCATCTGTAATTACATGGAGCGGTAAGCTTTCTCATCCCGCTCTCTGCGGTGATGAGCTTTTTTACCGGCCACGTTTCGCCTTCGTCAAAGGATAAAGCGGCGAACATCCCTCTTCCTTTTAAATCCGGGCTCCCGATTGCGGGTCCTGCGTCTCCGGGCTCAAAAGATACCAGCATGATCGCTCCTTCTTTCAGCCGGGTCATAGCCAGTCTCTGCGCACTTTTGACCGGAGGGAACAGGCTGGCGCTGTAAACCCAGGACTTCCCTTCGTCGGAAGATATGCTCATCGGCATGCGGTCATTTATTTCATCCCCGCGCCCGAGAGCAAGCCAGCGCCCGTCTTTCAGTTCTACTATTCCGGCATGGATGCCGGCAATCCAGGCGCCTGTTTTCCCTTCCTTAAACACAGGCTGAGGCCTGCCATACCCCGGATCGTCCCAGGTAAGGCCGTTATCTGTACTGACGTGTACGGCCGTCCCGCCACTGCCGTCCCAGGAAGCATCGCAGAGCACAACCAATTCCCCGCCCGATGTTTTCATAACCGCGTCAACCGGTTGGTGCCGCTCTTCGTATTCCGTTCCTATTATTGCCGGTTTACTCCATGTGCTCCCGTTGTCCCGGCTCTTTCGCATGACGAGCGACAAGCGTTTCCAGTCGTCTCCTGTCCCGACCCCAGAGAAATGGTAAACGGTTTCTTCACCGTCCCACCAAAGCGCCTGGCCGGTGAGATTCCGGTCGGGGACATGAAAGAAAATATCAGGCTGGTCCCACTCTTTAGCGCCCTTTCTGAGGCGTGCGCCGGCGATTACCATTTCCCTTCCGCGCTCTGTTACGGTCGAAAACCAGATCGCCAGCAGGTCGCCATTGGGCAGCGCGGTAAGAGCGGGCTCATGATTATGGATAAAATATAAAGGCCCGTTATCTTCGGGGGAGACTCTGGCAAACGTCTTCGGTGCGGCAAAAAAAGGTTTGTCGTTGATTTTTGCCGGTTTTTTCCAGCCGTTTTCCTGCCTGACGCCTATAGCCCACAACGGCTTATCTTTAACGGGATCGGGTTTCGACAAGTGGCTTTTTTCTCCTTTTACCACGCGGAACCCGATCTGGAAAGAGCGGGTTTGCGGTAACGCCGCAGAACGATTGGCCGATCGGAGAAAAGGAATGCCGGTACTATGGCTGCCCCCCCTGGTAATGCGTGCAATACCGTCTCCGGCGCCGGTAGGATCCATTCGCGGCCGGCTCCATGGGCACGAT
>MEDT01000216.1 GCA_001724175.1 Cytophagaceae bacterium SCN 52-12
AGCAGGTAGCGACCGTCGAAATCGTAGTTGAAACGTGCAAAGTAGCCCTGTGTAGACCAGTGCCCCAGGGAATCGAGTGCCGATGGCTCCCCGGAAGCAGTGCGCAGCGATGGGACATTCTGAACCAGCAGGTTGGTTTTGTACACGTCGAGATACCGCTTATTGCTCTTCTCGAACTGGGTGCCGGCAAGAAAGGTAATGTGCTGTTTCTCCCCGATATTGGTATTGAACGTGGTATAGATATTGGTAGTCCAGTAGTTGTTGTTGTGGTGGTACTCCTGGATATTGCTCGGTATGGTGTTCGAAGTAGGGACTATGGACTTATCTACCATTGTCTCGTATACGGTCATCTCCTGGTGGGACCGGAAAATATTGACGGATTGGTAAGCAAAATCCGCGTTGATTTTCCAGTTCTTAAGCGGCCTGATTTCCGTATTGAAGCTTTGCCAGTTTTCGGTAGTCTCGATATGATCATTTCCTGCATCGCGTATCCAGGGGATTTTCGACTGGATCATCAGGTTTCCGTATGCATCGTATTTTGCATTCGTAGGCATCGTGCGCGCAATCTGGTGGAAAACCAGGTCGTACTCTCCCCGCTTATCCATCGAAGGCCTGACGCGATTGCTTTTCATAAACCGGGGCTGATAGCCGATATCCCACCAGGGCGCAATCGAAGTCTTTATTTTAGCCATGATGTTCACGCGGGAGTAAGTATCCGTTCCGTAATTCAGAACACCCTCCTGACCCACATAACCGCCGGAAAGGTAGTAGGAAGTCTTCTCCGACCCGCCTTGTATGGAAACGTCGTGCTTCTGGTTTACAGCGCTTCCGTAATATTCGTCTATCCAGTCGTAATTGGCATTCCCCTGCTGGTTGATTCCCCAGGTCCCGTTTGGAAGGGCGACGGTTTCGAAATAGGTTGCGTCCGGTACGGTAAATTGTTTCAGGTAGTCGAAATCGCCTTTCTGATAGGCGATAATGCGGTCGATGGTCTCATTGGAAAAGACCCTTCCCCCGGCGCCCCAGACGCCCGCTTCGTTTACGATCCTGGCGTGGGTATAGGAGTTGAGCATGGCAGGCAGGCGCTGGGGAGTAGCGACCGAAACATTGCCGCTATAGGAAACGCTGAGCTTTTCATCCGTATTCCCGGATTTTGTCGTGATCAATATGACGCCGTACGGGGCCCGTGCACCGTAGATAGCGGAGGCAGCGGCATCTTTCAGAATGGATATGGAAGCGATGTCTTCCGGGTTGATCCTGTTCATGTCTCCCGGGATACCATCAATCAATACATAAGGTTGTCCGCCGTTCAGAGACCCGGTCCCCCTGATGTTGATGTTCATTTCGGCGCCCGGCTGGAAGCCGTAATTATTGGTCGAAAATGACATGGCAGGCGATAAGCCCTGAAGAATCTGGGAGACGGTAGGCGCCTGCCGGTTTTTAATCTGATCATCGGAAATCACGTCTACGGCGCCGGTCACGTTCCCTTTCCGCTGCGTGCCGTATCCCACAACCACTACTTCCTCCAGGCTTTTCTCATCCACTTTCAGCGAAATATCCAGCAGAGCCCTGCCCTCAACCGCTATTTCCTGACTCAGGTATCCTACAAAGCTGAAGATCAGGATCGCGTCGGCGTTTTGTACGGAAAGCTGGTAGTTACCGTTTTCATCCGTAATGGTTCCCTGCTGGGTTCCCTTCACAAGTATGCTTACACCCGGCAGTCCTTCACCTTTTTCATCCGTTACTTTGCCTGAAACCTTGTTTTCCGGCGACGAAATAACCGGGTATTCCTCCAGCGACGTACGGGGTGTTTTCATTTCCTGGAAATCCCTTTTGATAATAATCTGGCTGCCCATTACCTCGTATTTAAGGTTGAGGGGCTTCAGCATCTGGTCGAGCACCTTCGATAGTTTTTTGCCGGATGCGACAAAAGTCACCTTTCGCTGGGAGTCGATCACCTGCCGGCTGTACAGAAACGTAGTGCCGGACTGTCTTTCCAATTGCGAAAGCACGCTTTCCAGGGGCTCTTCCGTGACAGACAGGTTCACAGTCTTGTTTATTAGCTCCTGCGCCTTCCCGTCTTCGGCCCTGCTGAGCTGGAGAAACGACAGCGCAATAAGACATTGTAAGAAGCTAATTCTCATAATTCTGAGAGCCACCTCCCGGTTTGGTATTGTTAAATTCATAACTTTGAATGTTTTTGGTAAATTTTTTTTCTAAACAATTGGCAAAAACATCCCTTGGTCCCCCTCGGGAGACACGCTTTGTGGTTCGAACACAAGTTTTCAGGGAAACAGAAAGGCGGTGATGTTCACAGCATTACCGCTTTTTTTATAGCATCAGCTTTTTTTCATAGGCAAAGACTGTCTTGAATGTTAAGGGTAAATTATTTATCGGGGGTGCCGCATCCGCTTCCGGTAATCACGACCTGGTTGCCGTTCATCGCAAAGTCTGCTTCGATCCCGATACAGATCATCCTGATCTTGTCCAGGAATGGCTCATCGGAAAGCGTCGCCGTAAGCGTACAGTTCTTCAGCTTTTCGGCGTCATATTGAATAGAAACCCCGTATGCTTTTTCCAGCAGCGTAAAAACATCGGTGACCGGCGTCAGCTGGAACTCATACTTCGGTTGCTGCAGCGGCTCCGGGAGGGGATTTTCCTGTTGACGGCCCCATTTTCCCCGGATCATCTCGTCTGTAGCTACCACCAGGCTGACCAGCTCGTTGGGTTTCAGTAACAATGTCTCTTCCCCGGAGCCTCCCTGGCTGCCTTCATTCCTTCGCGAGGTTACGCTGACCGTACCGGTCCTGACGGTGACGGTAGCTTTGGGCTCATTGTCAAACGATCGGACCAGGAAGCTGGTGCCCAGCACCCGGGTAACGAGGTGCGCAGTGTATACATAAAAAGGATTTGCCGGATCTTTGACCACTTCAAAAAAGCCTTCTCCCGTCAGCCGTACTTTTCTCCTGAACGACCCGTCCGCGAATTCATAGTCAATTCTGCTGCCGCTCGAGAGTACAACCGAGGAGCCGTCGGGCAGGTTGATCAGCAGCGGCTGATTCCCGTTATTGGTAAACGATTCTCTCTGCTCTGCCGCTTCGGAGCCGGAAAGGGAAACGGTATTCCCGGGAGAGGACGCTTCATGTTTTACCACCAGCCAGCCAAGTCCTGCCGCGATCACAAGGGCTGCTGCCCATCGTATGAAGAGCGCACGTCGACGGATGAAAGGCCGGCCTGCAGCCGCGGGTTCACCCATATTTTCCTTAATTGCAGCTACCTTTTGACGTATATATCCGTCGGAAAGCTCAGGCTGATTTCCTTCCAGCAAAGCCATAGCCGCAACTGCGGATTCAAAAACAGGACGTCGCGACGGGTTTTCTTCCAGCCATTCTTTCCAATAGGCACTGTTTTCAGCATCAGGGGATTTCACCCATTCCTGGAACCGGTCATTTTCAAGAAAATCTTCCAGCGAATAAAATTCTGCCATATTTTTTCATCTGTATAAAAGGTTATCAGCTTTCAGCAGTCAGCTATCAGCCGCGCGGCGGACCGTCCTTATTCATGGACGGCCTGGGCGGCCCCGCCGCGGTGGCGTACCACTTGCGTGCAAACGGGCCGATAGCTGATTTCTGATTGCTCATAGTTTAGGAAATTGATGCGTCATCAAGGCAGCTTTTGTTTCCAGGGATATCAGGGATGAGAAAGGTCGATATACCCTTTTTTTGGAAAAAATATTTTAACCGGGGAACGGGAATGTACGCTTTTCCAAAAGCGCTGAGCTGCCCCTTTAGCAGAATACGAGGAAGACGGCCAGCGTGGACAACCAGCGCGAGCGCATCCTGCTCAGGGCTTTCTGAAGAAAATTAGAGACAGATTGCCGGTTTACTCCCATAATCCCGGCAATTTCATGGACTTCAAGATTTTCGTAATAGCGGAGGTATATGGCCTCTCTTTCCCGTTTAGGCAGGGCAGACAATTGCGTCCGCAGCTGAGAGATCGTCGCTGCAAACGATTCTTTCTCAATAAGGAGCGCTTCGATGTTGAGCCGATCGGGAAAGGACCAGTCCCATTCGCTTTCATCCACCCGGCTGTATCGCTGCTGATCGTCACGGTAGTGCATAATGGCGTGGCGAAGCGATTTGAGGAGATAGAATTTCACGGATCCCGTCGCACCTATCCGGCTGCGGTTCTGCCATAGGTTCAGGAAAATATTCTGGATACAATCTTCGACGACAAACCGGTCTACCCCGAATTTCAGTCCATACCGTATGAGTGTACGATAGTATTGCTCTGCGAGTGTCCCCAGAGCATTACTATCTCCCTCGCGGTAGGCCGACCAAAGCCGTATTTCGTCATCCTGCTCCATCCGCAACGATATTCTGCCTGTATTAATAGAGTAAGAAAAGTCAACGCTTTCTATCTGCAATTTTGCCAGAATGGCAGAAAAAACAAACTTTCTTCTTTGTTTCATTAATTTAGTTGCAAATAAATTTATTTTTTCCTAACCTTGTCAGGTTATTTCGATACTATACACCAATATGTTTATACTATGCTTAAATTTGTGCTTACCGTTACCGGTTTGCTGATTGCATACCCGGTAATTTCCCAGGAAATTTCATTTACCTATGACGAGGCCGGCAACAGGATCAGAAGATTTGCTGAACGGGCCCTGCCGGTACGCCTTGTGAGCTTTGCGGCCATAACGGAAGAAGCTTCCGTCACGCTTACCTGGAC
The DNA here is from genome assembly GCA_001724175.1 of Cytophagaceae bacterium SCN 52-12. Taxonomy (GTDB): domain Bacteria; phylum Bacteroidota; class Bacteroidia; order Cytophagales; family Spirosomataceae; genus Ravibacter. The sequence continues at coordinate 4,735 of MEDT01000216.1, forward strand.
AACCGCGGGAGAAGAAAAATTCAGTCATTTTGAGCTGGAACGCAGCCCTGACGGATCAGACTGGACCCGGATTACACAGGTTCCCGGCCGGCAGAGCGTCGAAAGGCTATCAGTTCCTACGTATAGGTATATCGACCCTGACCCCGTGCCGGGCCGGAATATTTACCGTCTGAAAATGGTGGATACCGACGGCACGGTAGCCTATTCGAAGCTCGAAAGCGTCTTTTTACACCTGGAGGTGCGCGTTTACCCCAATCCGGCGAAAGACTACCTGCTGGTTGATTACCCGTCCCCGGAGGAAGCTCTATACGAGGTTTTCGCCCCAGACGGCAGGGTGGTGGTGCGGGGCAGGCTTACACGGAAAAGCCGGATTGATCTGGGTGCTATTTCACCGGCCTTGTATGTGATCAGGCTTGTGCTGGATTCGGGCCAAACGTTTACCCGGAGGATTATAAAAGAATAATATCTCTGTAACATAAATACTATACTCTGATGAAAAGAACCTGCTTTTTGCTTGCGGGCTATTGCTATGCCTTTACTTTGCAAAGCCAGCATATTGAGTTTTTCCCTCTTTATAGCGCAACACTATTTGATGCACAGGTTATCGATGTTTCCGGACCGGCAGGGGCTGCTACCGGTACCGCCGGTGTATCGCCCGGGGGTGCTGCTGCCTACTCGTTCCCTGTCGCGATCCCGCCCGGAACCAATGGCGCCGTACCTTCTTTATCATTGGAATACAGCTCTCAGTCGGGCCCGGGAATAGCGGGTATGGGGTGGAGTCTTTCCGGCCTGTCTGTTATTACCCGCGTTCCGCAGAATATGTATTTTGACGGGACGGTAAAGCCGATCCGGCTCGATACCGACGATCGGTTTGCACTCGACGGTCAGCGATTGATCCTTAAAACCGGGGTATATGGAGGCAATAGCTCAACATACGGGACAGAAACCGAAAATTTTTCGGAGGCTGCCATCAAAGACATGCAGGGCGGCAGCCCTAAGTGGTTTGAAGTCGTTGATAAAGACGGGATAAAAGCGCAGTACGGGAATACAGCCGACTCCCGCTTTATGAGCGAGGACAACGCGTCGGTAATTTTCTGGATGCTGAACAGGATTACCTATCCCGATGGCAATTACATAGATTACGAGTACAGCGCCGTTGACCGGGAGCCGCGAATCACGAGGATCCTTTATACCGGAAATGCCGGCGCCGGACTGTCGCCTTACAACGAGATATCGTTTGAATATAAAATAAGACAAAGCGGGGAATTTTCTGATATACGGACCATTTATATAGGCGGAGCTGCCGTAGAGAGCCGTTTTCTGCTGGACAAGATTACCGTTAAAGCTGAAGGGGAAATGGCCAGGTCTTACCAGCTGTCCTACGGGAACGACGGTATCAATTCCTACCTGATATCGGTTCGGGAGGCAGGCAGCGACGGGACTACGCTGAATCCCGTCATTTTCAAATACGGAGACGCACCGGTCGTCCGCGGAGAATATCAGAATACGGCTATTCCGGGCGGTTCCCGCCTGGAATCATTTCTGGGAGACTTTGACGGCGACGGGAAGCCTGAAGTATTGAATGCTACCGTTTCTGAAAACAAGGATGGGTTTGTCTATTTCAGTGATTTTAAGGTGTACAAAAAGGGTGATACCGGAAATGCCTTCAGCCTGCTGGGGACTACCCTGTTAGGTAGCCATTATACATTGGTGAATAAGCTGGCCATCCCCAACCAGCACTCTATTGTTATAGGCGATTATTCCGGGGACGGTATAGATGATGTAATTGCACTGAACCTTTCCTATACCGGCAGCTATACAAAATTGGAAAATGTTGTTATTTATGAAAGCCGGAACGGCGGGACATCCTTTAATAAGATTATCAGGGCTGTCCAGCCGAATTTTAACCGGATTCACCCCGGCAAAAAGTTCTTTTATCCCGGAGACTTTAACGGAGACGGGATCCCTGAATACATCACCATTCTTGGGAATTCCGCCGGCAACTACGGCGCTTTTCTATGCACTGATTTTACCAGTACGGGAGCCTGCGGAGAAATTACAATTTCCGGTGCAGCCGGCTACCCGGTCAATTCCTGGATGAATGCGGAGCAGATTTTTATACTGGATTTTAACGGGGATGGAAAGCATGATATCATGCTCGTAGGACATAACGGAACTGAAATATTTACCCTAAACGGCTATTCCGCCGTCAGGATCTATTCAGGGAATTTCCCGTCAACAGGAAGCAGTATTTTCCTGGGTGATTTCAATGGGGACGGTAAGACCGACATAATCCAGGCAAATGACGATATCTCTGATGTTATAAAAGGAATATCAACAGGTATATCCTTTTTACAATCCAATATAT
>MEDT01000217.1 GCA_001724175.1 Cytophagaceae bacterium SCN 52-12
CGTGGTCAACGATCCGGTCGTGAATGAGGCCGATGATACATTTCAGCAGCACGCTTTTGCCCGTACCGCTCCCGCCGATAATGAGGTTGGTCTCCCCTTTTTTAAAAACGCCGTCAATGCCGAGAAGCACATCTTTCCCGTTGAATGACTTTTTGATGTTTTTTATTTCTATCATAATCCGGTTTCTCCTTCGACTCCACCCGGGGTCTCACCTGACATCTGTATTCCAGGCACCTCCCGTAACATATGCGTTTTACAGCAGCAATTGTGCAAGCAGGTAGTCGGCTACCAGCACTGCAATACAGCTGCTTGTCACGGCCTGCGTGCTCGATTGCCCGACCTCGAGCGCGCCTCCGCTGGTATAGTAGCCTTTAAATGAGGAAATCGCTGCAATCAGGAACCCGAAGACAAAGGGCTTCACACACATGAAAAATATATTATAAGGTATAAAACCATCCCGGATACCGTAGATATAGTCCCTTTCCGAGATGACGCCCGTCAGCGTCCCTGCCATGTAGCCGCCCCATATGCCGAGGAAGGCGGCTAATATGACCAGCATGGGAAAAGTGACCATGGCGGCCAGGATCTTGGGCAGCACCAGGTAAGATGCCGAGTTGATCCCCATTACTTCAAGCGCTTCTATCTGCTCGGTAATCCTCATGGTGCCCAGCTCGCCTGCAATATTGGAGCCTACTTTACCCGCCAGTACGATACAGGTAATGGTGGGAGCCAGCTCGAGGATCTGCATATCCCGCACGATAAGAGCGACAGTGGACACGGGAATAAGCGGGCTGACGAGGTTGTAGGCCGTCTGGATACACGACACGGCCCGTATGAAGGTGGATACGATCGCTACGATAAATATGGACTTCACGCCTATGCTGTTGCACTCTTCCAGAAAACGCGACCAATAAACCTGGAACTTCTCCCGCTGGTTCAGCTGGCTACCCAGAAAAATAAAGAATTTGCCTAAGTTCGACATCGTATTAAAATCAGAATCCGTAATATTCGTGAAAAATAGGGAAATGATGAATTTTTATAATCAATAACTTAATACCCTTTTATTCTAATGAACAGATTAGCTGTCGTATCAAGCGGGACCCGTGGTATCGGAAGGGCTATCGTGCTGTTGTTCCTGAAAAACGGTCTGGACGTGGTTACGGGTTCGAGAAAACAGATCAATATCGACAGGCTGCTTGCGGAAGCAAAGGCCAGGAAGCTGCCGGGAACGCTCCATACCTTTAACGGGGATCTTTCCGGGGAAGAAGGGATAAAAGCTTTTGTAGCGTATGTCCATACCCTGCAAAGACCTGTGGACGTGCTTGTTAATAACACCGGGCTGTTTATCCCCGGACAGGTGCATAACGAGGCCGAGGGCGTGATCGAAAAAATGCTGGAAGCAAATCTGCTGAGCGCTTACCGGCTTACAAGGGGATTTGTCGGCGGGATGAAAAAGCGGAGGTCCGGGCATATCTTTAACATGTGCTCCATCGCGAGCATAACAGCCTATCCCAACGGCGGAGCCTACGCGATAGCCAAGCATGCGCTGTATGGCATGACCAGGGTGCTGAGGCAGGAGCTGAAGGCAGATCATGTGCGTGTAACGGCAATTTTACCGGGAGCGACGCTCACCGACAGCTGGGCGGGGACAGATCTGCCGCCCGAACGGTTTGTAAAAAGCGAAGATGTGGCTGCAGCCATATGGGCCGCCTACGCCATGTCGGAAGGTACCGTGCTGGAAGAGCTGATTATACGGCCTCAGTTGGGAGATATTTAAGTGTTTTAAGGGATTAATAGCCGGGTTTACCCGGAATTATTAAATTAGCATTTTTTTTAAGCATCCATCCTGAAGAAATTTTAATAATTAAAGACAGACATTGATAATGGAACAACAGTACCTGGGTATCGACATCGGCGGAACCAACGTGAAAATGGGCATTGTAGATGTAAAAGATGGGAGGATTTCCAATTTCTACAGCCACGAAACCGCCAGCTGGCGTGAATCCGGGAGGTTTATTGAGCGTTTGGGAGATGCGATAGCGCTCGAGCTCAAAGAGTATCCTGAAGTGAAAAAGGTAGGTATAGGTGTTCCGGGACTGATCACGCGTGACCGCACTACACTGATTGAAATCACCGCTATTCCCGAAATAAACGGGATAAAGATCGTGCCGGATCTTAAAAAGAGGTTCCCGGGTCACGAGTTTTACCTGGAGAACGATGCCAATGCCGCGGCGCTGGGAGAGTACTATTTCGGAGAGGAAGATGTACCGGAGGATTATATTTTTATCACGCTCGGCACCGGTATCGGCGGGGCGGCGATTATTGACAAGAAGGTGTTCAAAGGAGGAGGCGGGAATGCCATGGAGCCGGGCCATATTCCCTCACGGAACGGCCGGGTACTGGAAAGAAACATCGGGAAGAAAGAACTGCTGGAGCTTGCCGAGGAGATGAGGGCAGCTTATAAGGGTGACACGGTCCTGCCGTCCGACGGATCGATCTCTACTACCGGCCTTGTGGCGGCGGCCTCCGCCGGAGACAAGCTCGCGCTGGATGTTTTCAGAGAAGTAGGATACATGCTGGGTGACGGCCTGGTAGCCATGATCCGCATACTCGACATCACCACCATCCTGATCGGCGGCGGCCTTTCGGCTTCGTTCGATTATATCATGCCGTCGGTGCACGAACGCCTGAGCAATTGGCTGACGCCTTATTACGTCAAAACGCTCAGTGTGAAGAAGGCTACGCTGGCTAATGACGCCGGGCTGCTCGGAGCCGCTTCCCTTTGCTTTGAATAGAAGTTAAGGTTTCCGGAGCTTTTAAGAGAGATTTTCGAAGGATATAGCGCGTCTTTTAATACCAGGCGTGTTATCCCTGCGGAGATCTCTCTTCTTTATTTGTTTTCCGGTGGCTGAGCGAGCCGAAGCCATCAAATGGCCCTATTTCAAATATGACAGTATATTTGTGGGAGCATTTCTGCCCTTTACCATTTTACTTTTCATAAATAATGAATTCCAAATATGTAATTGGCCTGGACTACGGTACAGACTCTGTAAGAGCGGTAGTCGCCGATGCCGGCAACGGCGAGCTGCTGAGCAGCTTTGTATTTGAATATCCCCGCTGGAAGCAGGGACTCTACTGCGACCCCTCCGCTTCACAATTCAGGCAGCACCCGCTCGATTATACCGAAGGGTTGGAGGCTGCCGTAAAAGGAGCTTTGGCCCCTTTGCCTCAAAGCGTTACGGGACAGATCGCCGGCCTGTCGATCGATACGACCGGGTCGACGCCCGTGGCGCTCGACGAGAATGGGACACCCCTGGCCCTGCTGCCGGGATTTGAAGAAAACCCGAATGCCATGTTTATCCTGTGGAAAGACCATACCAGCAACCGTGAAGCACAGGAAATCAATGACCTGGCCCATTCCTGGGAAACTGATTTTACAAAATTTTCGGGCGGGATCTATTCGTCGGAATGGTTCTGGTCCAAAATACTTCGTACCCTGCGGGTGGATGAGCAGGTACGGGGAAAGGCTTTTTCCTGGGCAGAGCACTGCGACTGGATGCCGGCGCTGCTTACGGGTACTACAAGCCCGCTTACAATGAAGCGCGGCCGTTGTGCCGCCGGTCATAAAGCCATGTGGCATGAAGAATTCGACGGTCTTCCATCAGAAGAATTCCTGACCGCGCTCGATCCGCTGCTGACCGGCCTCAGGGCCCGTCTTTACCGCGATACCTATACTTCCGATATACCGGTAGGCACGCTGACCGCCGAATGGGCCGAAAGACTGGGCCTTCCTGCCGGCATCAGGGTCGGCGTAGGTGCAATAGACGCCCATATAGGCGCTATCGGTTCGGCCATCGAGCCCTATTCTTTTGTAAGGGTAATGGGCACGTCGACGTGCGACATGCTGGTGGCGCCGAACGAAGAGGTCGGGCATCTCCTGGTAAAAGGGATCTGCGGACAGGTAGACGGCTCCATCCTGCCGGGTATGCTCGGTTTTGAAGCGGGACAATCGGCTTTCGGCGATGTGTATGCCTGGTTTAAAAGGCTGATCATCGAGCCCGTATCGGAGCTGATAGAAGATGAGGAAGTCCGTCAGCAGCTGTCAGACAGGCTGTTGCCGCTGCTGTCTGAAAAGGCCCTTGCCTTACCGGTTACCGAGCATGACCCCGTGGCGCTCGACTGGTTCAACGGGCGTCGTACTCCCGATGCAAACTACAACGTCAAAGGCCTTGTCTCCGGACTCAACCTGGGTACCGACGCCGCCAGGGTATTCAAGGCGCTGGTTGAAGCCACCGCTTTCGGATCCAAAAGCATCGTGGATCGTTTTTTAGAGCAGGGAGTGCCGATTAAGCAGGTGATCGCGATAGGAGGAGTTGCCAAGAAATCGAAGCTTGTTATGCAAACCCTGGCCAACGTGCTGAACGTACCGATCAGGGTAGCGACTTCGGAGCAGACGTGCGCGCTCGGCGCTGCCATGTGCGCTGCGGTAGTGGCCGGTATCTATAACAGCATAGAAGAAGCCCAGCAGGCCATGGGATCGGGTTTTGACGCGGAGTATGCGCCCCAGGCCGATAAAGTGGCGGTTTATGAAAAGCTGTATCAGAAGTACCTGAAGCTGGGCGGTTTTGTGGAGAGAGAAGAAAAATAAAGAATGCAGAAACCCCGGGATATGACAAAGATTGCCGTATCCCGCGGTTTTGCGCACCAGGATGGGGTTTACACAGCAACAGGCTTGATCCCCAGCCGCTCGCACCATCCTGAAAAGCGGGTATATACCTGGTCCAGGACATCCTGCTGCTCACCGGTGAGCACTCTTTTATTCGACCGGCATACGGGCTCCACCGGGAGCCCTCTTTTCTTCAGGAAATACTTGGAGCTGACGGGGTATCCTTTGGAAATAAGCGGCTCGGTCCGGGCGACTTCCTGCTGGATCCAGTCGACATCTTCCTTTTTGCCGGGGTTATCGGCATTCCGGCAAATCCAGGCCAGGATCTCGGGATAGAAATTGGCGGAAACCGGCGATAGTCCCGCGCCTCCCGCTCTCAGGGAGGCTACGGCCGACGCCGTATGGGCGTTGTAAAGCTGCATGCTGCTTCCTTTTGCTATGTTCAGCTTTGCCCGGATATTGTCGATATTTTCAGAAGTATCTTTGTGGTAAATAAAGCGCCTGCTTTTTACGATATACGAGAATACTTCCGGGCTGAGCACTCTTTTGTAGGGAGAAGGGCATTCGTAGGTGCCCAGCGGTATATTCCCGGTGAGAGAGGCCAGCTTCTGAAGGTTTTCGATCAGCACCTCATCGCTGTCCTGCCGCTCTGCGAAGTGGCTGGTGATCAGTATGACCGCTTCCGTGCCCAGGTCATGGACCTTTTTTACAAACTCGGCTTTTTCGGCAATGGTATCCCCGAATGAGCCTGTGCTTACCACGGGCACTTTCCCTTTGAAATGCCTGACGACGCGGTCGGTAACCGCCAGCCGCTCGTCGGGAGTCAGGTAATACATCTCGCTGCTGAGGCAGTTGGCAAAGTATCCTTCCGCGCCCGCCTGCTGATAAAAATCGGTCACTTTGTCGAAGCTTTTCCAGTCGATGGTGAGATCGCTGTGGAAAGGCGTCACCATAACCGGGACGAGCGATTTGCGGTCTCTTTTTTTGGTGAGCACGTTGTAGAGGCCCGGCTCCGGAGCCGGTAAAGAGGCCAATGGCAGCAAGGCCAGGTGTTTGAGGAAGATCCTCCTGGAACTGTTTTCTTTATTTTTCATGGGTTAAGGCTGAATTCGAAAGCGGGCCGGGGTTTTTGGACCCGGCCCGGCTTTGAGGTTTATTCTGATCCTGAGGGAAAGCTATTCTTTATCCCACCAGACCCTGGTGACCATATCGTCATTACCGCCCATACGAGCCACGGCAGCATCGTAATTTTCCTTGTTGAGGGCTATTTCAGCCTGCCACGGGTAACGCAGCCTGCGTGGGAACTTGCCGTCGGTGTCATTGTCACTGGCGCCACCAGCCGTCTTGTAGTTGACAGGGATAAGCTTCGGATAGCCCGATCGTCTTACATTGGCGTAGGTTTCATACCCGTTCAGGAACGTTGCTATCCAGTACTGGGTATTGATCTGCTCGAATGCTTTTTCAGTGTCTCCGATTCCGACGAAAGGATTGGCCGTAAGATAAGCCTGGATGTCAGTTTCGGTTATATTCGCGCTTGCATCATATTCCAGGTAAATTCTCATAGCGGCGGCAACCCCGCTTTCATACAGGCTTTTCGCATCGGCGGAGATCCAGCCTCTTATTGCTGCTTCCGCGAGCAGCAGCTGCGACTCGGCATAGGTAAGGAACATGCGCGGCCCGTCCAGCTTGGCAAAGATATTACGGTTAATCCCGGAATACTGAAGCTCGCTGCCCAAGGCAGGGTCGTAGCTCGGGTCCTTCTCCATTGTGGTCCTGTTGAGGCCATTGGGAAGCCCTTTCTGGATAGCAGGGTCTGTCTTTATTGACGTATTGTCTCTCCAGTCGGTATAGATTGCCGGAATATATTTCAAACGCGGGTCACCGGTATTCTTCAGGTAGTTGAAGAAAGTAGCCGAGATCCTTCCCGGAACAAAGCTCACCCTGAACATCGAGCTCTGGCCATTTGTCAGGTTCGGATTGGCTCCGGTAGCGTCTGTGCCCCGTATGATCAGGTTGTCAGCATTGCTGCCAAGAGTGCCTCCTTTGAAGGCTTTATCTACCCATGTCTTAGCAACGTCGGGCTCTACTTTAGAAAGCCTCATCCCAAGCCGGAGCATCATCGAATACCCCAGCTTTTTCCATTTCTGGATATCCCCTTTGTAGGCAATATCTGCCGCAGCAAAGTTATTCTTAGAGGCGTCCAGCTTGTCTGTCGCATCTTCAAGCTCGCTGAGCATATGATAGTAAATGTCCTTCTGGGTATCATATTTCGGCTTGTAGATCTTTTCGGTAGCGCCCTTGCCTGCTTCAGAATAGGGCACATCACCGTACATATCGGTCAGGCGGTGGTAGACGATCGTTCTCCATATCCTCCCCATCTGGATCAGGTTGTGGTATTCTTCAGGTAGTTGAAGAA
>MEDT01000218.1 GCA_001724175.1 Cytophagaceae bacterium SCN 52-12
CACTACTTCTTCTATGCCGTAAGAAGCGGGATCGTTGTCTGCAATCACTTTCGCATCCTCGAGGAGCTTCCGGTATATTTCCGGGAGGCAACGGTTAAAATCGTTTACGGTTTGTTCCACAGTTGCGTTCAGGAGCTGGGCAACCGGTTTCATGAGGCACTCCAGCTTGTAGGAAAGCTTTTCAAAGGTGCTGTTAAGCTCCTTGCTGTTCGATGCAAACCGGCATTCACAGTCGGAGCTGCTCGGGAATAGGTAATCGATCAGCGATTGTATGTACTGGCCGCTGTCCTTCCTGGAAGGCAGGCTATACCTGAAATTGCTGTTTTCCTTATTTAACAGATCAAAAAAAGCTGCTTTTTCCTCCGGTGACATATTGCTGGAAATTTCCCGATGATGGCTGAATGAGACAAAGTTAAGATTCATTCATCAATTACAGTGCTGCCGGCGGTATTTTCCTGCTACCAGAAATACCAGTATAGCAGCGCAATAGTCGCCAGGACGGCTGCCGCACCCCACGTAAAGGTGCGATGGGTTTTGAATGCGGCGACATCGACCTCAAGACCTTTTTTCTCGTCGGGAAGCACGTAGCCCAGTATAACCATGCCGGCAACACAGATAAGAAAGACCCATCCCATGCGGTCGAGGAAGGGCACCGTCGTCCAGTCTGCAAACGGGAAACGGTTAAGGTGCATCAGCAACGCTACCAGAAATCCGCCCACTATCGCAAACAGCGCTCCCGCCGAATTGGTTCGCTTCCAGAAAAAGCCCAGAACAAACGAGGCAAAAATACCGGGCGAAAGCAAGCCGGTCATTTCCTGTATAAACTGGAAGCCGCCTTTCTTTTCAATCCCCATGTAGGGAGACACCAGGATCGCTATTACCATAGACGCAACCACTACCCAGCGGCCTATATTGACAAGCTGTTTTTCGGAAGCGTTTTTCCCGATATAATTTTTGAAAATATCGAGCGTAAATATGGTGGAAATACTGTTGGCTTTACCTGCCAGCGAAGCAACGACTGCGGCGGTGAGAGCGGCGAAGGAAAGCCCTTTCAGCCCTACGGGCAGCAGGCTTAACAGTACCGGGTAAGCTTTATCCGGGTTGAGCAGGCCATCTTCGCCAAGCATCTCCTGCTGGTAAAGGCCTTTGCTGTAGAGCGCGAAGGCAGCGATTCCCGGCAGCGTGACGATAACAGGCATGAGCAGTTTCAGGACGGCGGCGAAAAGAATGCCGTTGCGTGCTGTTTTTATATCTGCGCCAAGCGCTCTCTGCGTTATATACTGGTTGCAGCCCCAGTAATTGAGGTTTACGATCCACATTCCGCCCAGGAGCACGGTAAGCCCCGGCAGCGACATATAGTGAGGATCTCCTTTTTTGAAAATCATATGGAAATGGTCGTCGTGGTGCTCCTGCATCAGCCTGAAGCCGGTAGCGAGCCCGTCGACGCCGAAGACCTGGGAAACCAGGTTGACGGCCAGGTAAGTAGTGGCCAGCCCGCCTATGACCAGGAAGAATACCTGGATCACATCGGTGTATCCTATTACCTTCATGCCGCCCAGCGTAATGACAATGGCAAAGACGGCGAGGCCTACCATGCACGTCATAAAGCTCAGCCCCGAAATTCCGGATACGGCAAGGGCGCCCAGGTACAGGATCGAGGTCAGGTTGACGAGTATGTACAGCGCCAGCCAGAATATCGCCATGATCAGGCTCACCGTTTTGTTATACCGCTGGTTCAGGAACTGAGGCATGGTATAGATCTTGTTCCTGAGGTAAATGGGCATAAAGAAGACGGCTACGACGATGAGTGTGGCGGCGGCCATCCATTCATAGGTCGAAATAGCCAGCCCCATTGAAAACCCGTTGCCCGACATCCCTATGAACTGCTCGGCAGAGATATTGGATGCGATCAGGGAGGCGCCGATCGCCCACCAGGTAAGGGAGCCTTCGGCCAGGAAAAAGTCTTTGGTAGATGCCTCGCTGCTTTTCTTTCTCTGGTATATCCAATAGCCGTAGCCGGCCACAACGATAAAGTAAAACAGGAATACGGTATAATCCAGGGTCTGCAGTTGATTCATGTACCGGTAGTTAAAGTAAGATGGGTTTGAGCAGGCCGGTCGGGCCAGCCTTCAGCGGGCCAAAAATACATAACCGGATTGAAAATATAGCAAGGAATTTTTGTAAGTAAACGGGTCGCCCTACTCGGCGGGCCGCTGCCGGCCGAGATAGCGTATGGGGTTGTCGTGCACCGGGGCCGGTAGCCGCTGCCGGTAAATCCGTTCAATTTCATGATAGCTTGCGAAATCCCCTTTGCTGCTGAACAGGTCCAGCCACTCCCTGAATCCCTGCCTGCCGACAATCATCAGCCAGTAGGAGACTTCAGATGCGGCCGTCAGGTAGGCTAAGGCAACATGGCGGCTGTCGCCGTTGAAAAAGTCGTTAAGGCTCGAAATTTCTTCAAGGGAGAGCTTTTTTGCAGGCGGAACTGTACGGATCCGCCATTCCCGCAGGTAACCCCGGAAGCGCTCCAGGCTGTCCCTGGCGTTGACAAAGCGGTAATCCAGCATCATGGACAGCCCTTCATTGAACCATTGGGGCACGTCGAAGGTGGTTTTCTTCCAGCCCAGCCTGCCGAACAGCTCGTTGTGGCTCATTTCATGGCTGATCACATCCGTGTTGATCCCGTGCAGGTTGAGGACGATGAACGAGCTCCCGTAAAGCGTGCCCAGGCTGCACCCGGCCCCTTCCCTGCTATGGCAGTAGCGCTCGTATTCGCTTGCGGTAGCGCAGACAATAACGACCGCCTTCCCCTTTTTTTCTCCCCAGAAACCGGCGACCCTTTCCCCGGCTCTGGAAAGAGTTTCGCTGATGAAAGCGTGGTTTCCGGCCGGGATCTCCCTGCTTACAAAAACATCTTTTTCTATTTCCTTAAAAGAGCTTAACCCGATGGCTTCACAATAAATGACGTGGCTGTACTGCAGGTAGAGCGCAATAAGCAGCAAGAGGAAGAGAAGAAAAGGAATTCCTTTCAGCCGGCCGGATTTTTGATTTTCGGGATTTTGCACGGTACAACGGAGCTTCACGGATCGCCCGGATCAAATATAGCGATCATATGTTGTAATGGACAGAAAGTTCTGGAATTCAAATAGCATTATTGTAGAGGAGTGATTTTTGAGATATATTTGCCATTATTTGTCAAGCCACGAAACGGCAAGTTGAAAACGACAGGAGCGATATTACGGGAATTGAGAGAGGCAAAAGGTCTTTTACTAAGGGAAGTCGGAGCAAAACTTTCGCTCGATCCAACTATCCTAAGCAAAATAGAGCGAGGAGAACGTATGCCGACAAAAGAGCAGGTAAAGGCGCTTGCCGATTTTTATAGAGAGCAGAAGAGTGAAATAATCATTGCCTGGCTTTCAGATAAAGTGGTATATGAAGTGCAAGACGAAGATCTTGCGTTGAAAGCGTTGAAGGTAGCCGAGGAAAAAGTAAGTTATAGGTTAAATCCCCCAACTGGCAAACCCGGTATTATCAGCACAATCAGTACAATCTTAAAAAATGACGGAAGAGTTGCTGCTGCCTGGTTGTTCGGCTCGATGGCAAGAAAAGAAGATAGGTCGGACAGCGATGTGGATATCATAGTGGAATTGAATAAGAAAAAGAGATATTCTATGTTTGACCTGGTGGATATAGCCTGTACTATAGAAAAAGAGATCAACCGAAAAGTTGATCTCGTTGAAAAAGGCTACCTGAAAGACTTTGCCCTCCATACGGCATCGAATGACCTGGTGAAAATCTATGGATAAACCGACACCCAGAGATAGAATAGAGCATGTCCTTCAGGCGATCCGGCTAATCAGGGAATTTGTTACTGATATAGATGAGGCTGCTTTTTTGTCAGATGTAATGATACAGAGCGCTGTCCAATATCAATTTCTGATTATTGGAGAATCTATCAGATATATCGACAGCGATATTTTAGCCAGATACGACTATCCGTGGCATATTCCGCGTTCTTTCAGAAATTTTATTATCCACGTATACCATGGCATCAAAATTGAAAGAATTTATTATGCAACGCAAGACCTCGATGAACTGGAAAAACATTTGAGCGATATACTCAAAAATGAGTTCTGAATTCTCCGAGGTCCTGAATTTCTTCCGAATGTCTGTCTAGTGCTTGAAGTGCCTGATGCCGGTCGTAACCATGGCTACTCCGTTTTGATTGCAATACTCTATGGAATCTTTGTCACGGATAGAGCCGCCCGGCTGCACTACAGCCGAAATCCCGGCTTTATGGGCTATTTCAACGCAGTCCGGAAACGGGAAGAAAGCGTCGGACGCCATCACCGCCCCTTCGAGGTCGAACCCGAAGGCGGCTGCTTTTTCTATGGCCTGCCGCAGGGCGTCTACGCGGGAAGTCTGTCCTGTACCGCTGGCCAACAGCTGGTTTTCCCTTGCCAGCACTATCGTGTTGGACTTGGTATGCTTGCAGACCTTAAGCGCAAATTCCAAAGCTTTCAGCTCGGCCGCGTCAGGTGATTTTTCCGTTACGACAGTCATTTGAGCCGAAGTTTCGGTCAATGCGTCTTTATCCTGCACCAGCACGCCGTTCAATACAGTTTTGAACATCTCGTGCGATACCGGCGTAGGCTTGCGCTTCAGGATGATCCTGTTTTTCTTTGAGCAGAGCGCTTCCAGGGCATCGGCGTTATAGCCCGGGGCGATCAGGATTTCCATAAAAAGCTGGTTAAGCTCATTGGCGGTAGCCAAGTCGACGATTGAATTCGTGACGATAACGCCTCCGAAGGCGGAGACAGGATCGCATGCAAGCGCATTGAGATAGGCTTCCTTCGGTGTTGCCGCCACTGCTACGCCGCAGGCATTGGTATGCTTGATGATGGCAAAAGCCGGCTGCTCGCCCGCGAATTCATCGATGAGGCTCAGGCAGGCGTCTACGTCCACCAGGTTGTTATAGGAAAGCTCCTTGCCGTTGAGCTTGTCGAAAAGCGCATCCAGGTCGCCGAAGAAAGTTGCATTCTGGTGCGGGTTCTCCCCGTAGCGGAGCACATGGGCGGGAAGATTTTCGAAGTCCCTTACCGACACAGATTCGTCTCCCAGAAACCAGTTATTGATGGAGGTATCGTAATGAGAAGTGGTCGCGAAAGCCTCCTGGGCAAACCGGCGGCGGTCGTCTAGCTTGGTCGAGGCGTGGTCTTCCGAAAGCAATGCCAGCACCCGCGCATATTGCTCCCGCGAGGATACGATCAGGGTATCTTTGAAATTTTTGGCAGCCGCCCTGATGAGCGAGATGCCCCCGATATCTATTTTTTCGATGATTTCCTGCTCTGTAGCGCCCGATTCAACCGTTTCTTCAAACGGATAAAGATCGACTATGACGAGGTCGAGCGCGGGGATATTGAATTCGGCGGCCTGGTCGATGTCCCCCTGGTTGTCGCGGCGGTATAAAATTCCGCCGAAAACTGCCGGGTGAAGTGTTTTTACCCTTCCTCCAAAAATGGACGGATAGCCCGTAAGTGTTTCAACAGGAGTGACAGGGATACCCATGTTCTCAATGAAAGACTGAGTGCCTCCGGTTGAATAAATGCTAACGCCGTTATGATGCAGCAATTCTACAATAGGCGCCAGGCCGTCTTTGTAAAATACTGAAATAAGGGCCGATTTTATCTGTTTAGCCATTTCTGAATGGAATGATGTAGGGATTTGTTTTGAAACCGCAAAGGTAACAGTTTTAGGGTGAATAAAAGCTATCAGCTATCAGCCTTCAGTTGTCAGCCCTTATTCATCGACGGTTAGTCTCCCCCGATACTTATCAGGTTCAAACGCGCTGATAGCTGATTTCTGACTGCTGATAGCTATTATTTCGCCGTATTTCCTAAGTTTGCAGCGCTTCTTCCGGACTAAAACTTCATTGTATGTCAACCAGGCGAAACGCTGCTCTAGGGTTTATATTCATCACCCTGCTGATCGATGTGATCGGCCTGGGCATTATCATACCGGTAATGCCCAAGCTCATTACCGAGCTTACGGGCGATTCGCTCGGGGAAGCTGCCAGGGACGGCGGATGGCTGATGTTTGTATATGCTTTTTTCCAGTTTATCTGCGCCCCGGTTATCGGGGGACTGAGCGATAAATTCGGCAGACGGCCCGTACTGCTGGCCTCGCTTTTCGGTTTTACGATCGATTACCTGTTCCTGACCTTTGCCCCGACGCTGTTCTGGCTCTATGTCGGCCGCATTGTAGCGGGTATTTTAGGAGCCAGTTTTACTACCGCCGCCGCTTATATAGCCGACATCAGCACGCCTGAAAAGCGGAGCCAGAATTTCGGCCTTATCGGTGCAGCTTTCGGCGCCGGCTTCATCATAGGTCCGGTGATCGGCGGTTTACTGGGACAATACGGGTCCCGGATGCCTTTCATGGTAGCGGCCGGCCTGTCTTTCCTTAATTTCCTGTACGGTTATTTTATCCTGCCTGAATCGCTCAAACCCGAAAACCGCAGGAAGTTTGACATCAGGAGGGCCAATCCTGTAGGAGCGCTTCTTCACCTGAAACGCTACCCAGTAATTGCAGGGCTGGTTTTTTCATTGATATTGCTCTACCTGTCCAGCTACGCGGTACAGGGTAGCTGGTCGTATTTCGTAATGGAAAAATTCGGGTGGCAGGAAAGAGAGATCGGGATTTCGCTGGGCGCTTTCGGGGTATTGTCCATGATCGTGCAGGGCGGGCTGATCAGGGTCATCATACCCAAGCTCGGCAACGAACGCAGCATCTATACCGGGCTTATGCTCTACTGTATCGGCTTTACGCTGTTTGCCTTTGCGCAGGAAAGCTGGCAGGTGTATGTCTATATGGTTCCCTATATTCTCGGCGGAATAGCCGGACCCGCCATACAGGGCGTGATTTCGACCCAGGTAAAGCTGAATGAGCAGGGCGAATTGCAGGGGGCGCTGACCAGCCTTGC
>MEDT01000219.1 GCA_001724175.1 Cytophagaceae bacterium SCN 52-12
AGCGGCCGGACTGTTAAGAGTAAAGCCGGACGTACCGTCGAATACGTTTCCGTAACTGGTCAGGTACCCGCCGTTCCCGCTCGCATCCGAATAGGTGAATGCTCCCGAAATGGTGTTATTCCCAAGTTCGCTGCTGCTCCCGCTCTTACCCGTCATTATGAAGCTGTCGAGTATCAATGTATTGTTGTTTACCGCAAAAGTACCGGGATTGACAACCGATATGATGCCCCCGCCCGTACCGCCGCTGTTATCCAGCCGTCTCAGGGTAAAAGACGGGTTGCCGCCGGTAGCTTCAACATCAATATTTACTTTACCCTCAAGGGTGGCTTTGTTAGCCGTTCCGCCTATGGTCGTACTTCCGCCCGCATGGTTTTTATAGGAAAAATCCCCCTTTACCGCTACGGAGGCAGCCTCATTACTGGTGAGCACGTTGGTCTCTCCGACGGCAGTGCGCTCAATGGTCAGGTCGCCTTTGAACTGTGACCGGAAGCTGGTAGAAATGTTATGGCTGCCGATAGCACTTATTGTAAACTTCACATCGCCCTCGTACGTATTGGCTCCGACATCGTAGGCTTCATACAGTGCGGAAGCGTCGGTGGTTTTAAAATCCAGGGCTGCCGTAAACGTCGAATTGCGGAGGTAAGAACTTCCGGCACCTGCTTCGATCGTAATAGCGCCTGCTCCGCTATTGCTTACCGTAGCCCCATCGATGACTACCGCATTGGCGACAGTGATCTTGCGGCCGTTTACATTCAGCTGGCTGCCATTATTCAGCGTAAGGCTGCCCACCGTCACGTCGTCGTTCGTCAGCCTGGGCCAGGGCTTCCCCGCTGCAAGGGTCGACGGAATCGTTACTGCGGAAATAGAGCCGGGAGCAGAGCCCGAGCTCCAGTTCCCGCCGACATGCCATTCATCGCTGACGTTCCCGTTCCAGGTCTGCGATACGGCCAGGTTGCTCACCATGATCAGCAACCATGCAAACAATAAAGTAGAATTTCTCATAAACGCGCTGCCGGGGATTTTGTTAAGGAGTTCTGCTAACAGGGTATAGAGAAAATACCCGCTACAAAGTTCCGAAGCAGCGGAGCCAATGTAAATCCATGTTTTCCTGTAAATGGCCTATAGGAAAACCTGTATTTTTTAGGTGTTAGGTGGGAGGTGTTAGGTGTTAGGTATTAGATGTCAGGTCGCCAAAACCTTATACCCAAAACCTTATACCCAAAACCTCTAAAGCAGGTTATGCTTCATGGCATATTTAATAATGCCCACTGCATTCTTAACGCCCAGCTTGCGAAGTATGTTATGCCGGTGTGTCTCGACCGTTCCGGTGCTGAGATACAGTTTTTCGGCAATTTCTGAAGTAGACATTTCCTGGGCAATGAGACGGATGATCTCCAGCTCTCTTTTCGTGACGCTGTCAACCGGCAGGCTATCCGGGTCGGACGAAGGGCTTATCAGTTCGCGGAGCACCTCGTTCCCGAAATACTCACCGCCTCTCCCCACCGTCAGCAGGGCTGTTTCCAGCTCTTTCCTGTCGGCTTTCTTCATCACATACCCCTTTACTCCCGCCCTGATCGCCTTTTTGATAGTGACCTCGTCCTCTGCAACAGTCAGCATCAGCACTTTCATTTCCGGGCGGATCCTCAATACCTCCGTCGCCAGCTCGACGCCGTTCAGGAAAGGCATTGTCATATCGGTCAGCAAAATGTCTATATCCAGCCTGGTGATGAGCCCGGGCACCTCTCTCGGATCACTGATGGTTTCTGCTACTTCGAGCTCCTTCATCGTCGAGATCAGCAGCGAAAGGCTGTCCAGAACAATACGATGATCATCACAAATAAGCACGCGATAGGGCATTCCGAACAGGTTTTGGGGGAGAATATCGCGCTCAAAATACGCAAACTTATTCAGGAGTCCAAATGACATTCTTCAGATCGGGACATGTGATTACAACAGACTGAATGTTTGCCATACAGCCAGAAAAAATGCAAACCACGCCAAAAGCCTGAGCATGCCCGATGCCGCTTTACCGTAGACATGCTGTAGCTTAATAAGCCCTATCCCCGCCAGAGCGCTTAAAACCATATTCAGTAATGTTATTTTAGCCGCGCTCCTCATAAATTGCGGATAGCAGCCTGTGTATAAAGCCTTTGCTTCTTCAAAAGAGCTTATTTCAGAGGATATGATAATCCAGCCCGCCATATTATATACTACAATAGCTAAAAATGACATCAGGATGATCAGTATAAGATATTTCATTTTCCAGCCCGTGGGATTAGTCTTCAGGAAGGTGCAGGCGTGTAGCTGATAAAGCTACAATTTCCTGCCTGTCATTCAAAATATCGGCGTCAGACCCGCTAATAATAAGAGAGCAGAAAGAAGCCGGACCGAAAGCCGGCACATGGGTCACGAGACCCGGGCGGAAGCTTTGACGATCCCGTTTAATATTTTTATCTTTACATTGATTTTACAACATCATCGGATACTAATGACAAAGGTAAAGGATACATTAAGAGAACACGACCTGAGAAACACATCCTGCAGAGAGGATGTGCTGGCTATCCTGACCCAAAACAATGCTGCGCTTTCGCACGGAGAAATTGAAAGGGAGCTTGACAACCGGTTTGACAGGGTGACGATCTACCGTACCCTGAAAACATTTGTCGATAAAGGGATCATCCATAAGGTGCTGGATGAGGAAGGCCTCCGGTATGCCGTCTGCAAAGACCAGTGCAGCGGTTCCCGGCATCACCACGATCACCTGCATTTCAAGTGTACAGTTTGCGGGCTGACCAATTGCATTGAAAATATAACGATCCCTCCTATCCAGCTTCCTGCCGGATACAAGAGCATCGAAACCAACCTGCTCATCCAGGGCGTGTGCCCGCTGTGCAATTCCGATAATTAGCTGAATTATCCTCCCATCGTCCGGAGGTACGCAGAGCTGAAACGCAAAAGAATATCATACCAATATTTGCATCCCTGTTGCACTTAGCGGATATTTGCACCTTTGCAAGTATATACCGTTGAAATATTTCTTCCTTTTCATCACTATTCTCCTGCTTCCGGCATTTGCGGCCGGCCAGCACGAGCTCAGCGGTACTGTAAGCAACGCCGCTACGGGCGATCCGCTGCAGGGAGCAGTAGTCGAAATACACGAGCTCAACCTGACTACGCTATCGGACGCCGACGGCAGGTACAGCTTTGTTGATCTTCGCCAGGCCCTGTATCATATCCACATTACCCATGTCGGGTTCAGCGCCCTGACCGAATCGGTACGGGTTGACGGTAATAACCATACGGCCCATTTCAGGCTCAAGCCCACGTCCATTGAATTGCAGGAAATTCTTGTCGAATCCAACCACTTTAAAACAGGAGCCAAAGAACACACCCTGGCGATGGAAATACTGGATAGCGGCTTTCTCCGCAAAAAGGGGAAAAGCACGCTCGCCAACGCCCTGGAGGATGTGCCGGGGATCAACGCGATCAACACCGGTGTGGGCATAGCCAAGCCCGTCATCAGGGGTATGAGCCATAACCGCATCATCGTCAACAATCAGGGCATCAAGCAGGAAGGTCAGCAGTGGGGATCGGACCACGGGCTGGAAATCGACGTTTTCGAGCCGGGCCGGATCGAAATTATAAAAGGCCCTTCCTCCCTGCGCTACGGATCCGACGGCCTTGGCGGCGTCATCAACATTTTTTCCCCGGCGCTCCCTGGAGACAGCTCTTTTAGCGGGTCTTTCCAAACGATGTACAAAACCAACAACGGACTTGCGGGAGCCTCCGCCATGGTGCAGGGCGGAAGAGGCCCGAAGATATTCCGCGTCAGGCTGTCTTCGCAGGATTTCGGCGACTACCGGGTCCCGGCCGAGACCTTTACCTACAATTCTTACGTGCTGCCGATCTATCATAACCGTCTTAAAAATACGGCCGGGAACGAACGGAACGTATCGGTCATGGGAGGCATCAAAAAAAACTGGGGATATACTACGCTGACAGCAAGCAACTTTCACCAGAAATCGGCCCTGTTCGTGGGAGCCGTGGGGATACCCAGGGCCTACCAGCTCACACCCGACGGCAACAACCGCAACATTGACCTCCCGTACCAGCAAACCGATCATCTGAAGATCGTGTCGAATACAAGCATGCTGTGGGGAAAAAACTGGGCGGAAATGGATGTGGCGTACCAGATGAACCTGCGCAGGGAACGATCCAATCCGCATGCGCACGGCAAAGGCCCCGGACCCGAGGGAACGCTCGCCCACGGCCTGACTTTGCAGACCCTGTCTGCGAACCTCCGCTATTTCCGGCAGAAGAAAAATGAGTCGCGGGTCTGGGGAATACAGGCGGAAGCCCAGCAAAATACCCGCAAAGGATTTGAGTACCTGATGCCGCAGTACGGCCGGCTGGCAACCGGCGTTTATCTGATCGAAGAGTTTTCGTGGAAAAACAGGTACAGCTTCTCGGGAGGAGTACGCGCCGACTACGGGTTCATCAATATCCTGGAAACCAATGAAGCCATTTACCTCGACGACAGGGCTATCGAACGCTATTATCAGCGCAACGCACCCGTCAGGAAAAGCTTCGCCAACCTTTCAGGCAGCGCAGGCCTTTCCTATTACCCCAGCCAGGAGCTGAATATGAAGCTCAATGTGGGCACCAGCTTCAGGATGCCCAGCGCCAACGAGCTGGCCATCAACGGGATACACCATGGCACCTTCAGGCATGAGCTGGGGAATGCAGACCTGAAATCGGAAAGAGGCTACCAGGCCGACGCCAACGTAAGCTTCCAGAAAAAATTCCTGAGCGTAGTTGCCAGCGGTTTCGGCGCCTATTACCAGGATTACATTTACCTGGCTCCTACCGCCATGTTCTCGTCTTCCCTCGACCCGGATGCCTTCCCCGAAGGTGGTCAGGTCTACCAGTTCCTGCAGCATAACGCCGTCTACGGAGGAGGAGAGCTGGCCGCAGATTTTCATCCCCTCCACCGGCTGCATATCAAATCCACTTTCGAATGCGTTTACAACCTCAACCTCGACTCCCGCCTGCCCCTGCCGTTCACGCCGCCGCCGTCGGTATTCTCAGAGACCAGCTATAGCTTCCCGTTGCGGGGACACCTCTTCACAGATCTGCTCATAGGGATAAGCCTGAAAAAGGCCTGGGCCCAGAACAGGACCGACCGTAATGAAAAACCGACCGGCGGCTACCACATTTTCGGCGCAACGGCAAGCGCCACGCTGCAGGCGGGCAGGTTCCGGGCAGACATCTCCATCACCGCACAAAACCTGACCAATCGTTTCTATATCAATCACCTCAGCCGCTATAAACTGCTGAACCTTCCTGAGCAGGGGCAAAATTTTTCTTTCAATTTGTTTATACCTTTTGCAACATTGTAGCATTTGCCTATATTTGCAATGTTGTTGCAATATATAATCTTCAAAATTTGTTCAAATGCGCAGGTTCAATTATCTATCTCTGCTCCTTTTCGCCGGAGTATCCTCAATCTTTCTGAATGCCTGTAAGGACGACGAAAACAAGCCGAAAGAAGGGATTCAACGTTCTGAGCTTATATTAACGGAAATAAGCGGCGATGGTATCCATGGGCATAACGATCATTTCGACGGCCTGGGCGACGCGGTGGAAGGTGAGTCGGTTACCGTAAAATTCGACGAGAAGGGAAATGCGGTGGCGAACGGTCACCTGCACCTGGAAGCCGATGCGATCTATAAGGTCGAGCTGAAAGTGTGGGATCATACCGGCAAGGAGGTTCAGAATGACTATATTGCGTCAAAAGCCGTAGCAGACAATTACAAGGCGTTTTTAATCGGCGGGGACTTTAAGCTTGCGATCAATACCGAAGGCGGCGCTATTTTCCAGACCCGCGACCTTAAATACGGGGACGGCACGGATGTAGCGGGTAAATATGAAACAACCGGCATCACCAGCTATTTCATGGCCGGCGATAGCAACACGGGCCCTACTGTAGAAGTTTCTTATATCTTACGGAAGCTCGATGCCGGCGTAAAAGCCAAAATCGAGCGTATCGACTGGAATGACAGCAATTACAAAACCAGGTTCCCCGGCACGGATATCCTCGACTTACGCTTCGAGATACACGTCGAGGAGGAAGGGGATCACCACGAGCACTGATGCCGGCTGTCAGCAGCCGGCGACCGGCCATCGGCAACGTTATACTATGCATTCACTAAGCTATTACCGCTCACGCTCTTCCTCTGTCAGAAAACGGGGAAGAGCGTGAGCGTTCAGTCTTATTATAAAGCTCATGAAATAGCCATCAGAAATCAGCCTTCAGCTGTCAGAAATCGGATTCTCGCAAACCGGTCAATGAATAACCCTTCGACGAGCTCAGGGACCGCCCTCCGACGAGCTCAGGGACCGCCCTTCGACGAGCGTTCGACTGAGTTCACGCCGAAGTCTCAGGGACCTAAACCTAACACCTAATAGCTAACACCTTTTTATACAAATGAAACCGTTTAAAAGCGTATTAATCTTCTTAGCTGCAGGCGTCGCCGGATGGGGCTGCGGGAAAAATGACCCGGAAGCCCAGGATACTGAAGCCCCTGTCATTACCGTTGCGAGCCCGGTGACGGGCAGCACGTTCGAAGCCGGCAGCCAGATCCGCTTTGAGGCCGAAATTGAAGACAATGCCGGGCTGGCGATCTGCAACGTGAACATCCATTCCAATTTTGATGGTCATTCTCACGCAAGAATAGCCGCTTCACCGCTGTCGTTTGAGAAAAGCTTTACACTTACCGGGAAAAAAGCTTCCATAAGCGAGCTGATCGATATCCCGTCGGACGCCACTCCGGGGAACTATCATTTCATCGTCAAGGCGATTGATGAGGCACGCAATGCCACAGGCTATTCCGACGGCTCTACAAAGGAGATCGATATCACAATCTCCGCTAAAAACTGAGACGGCCTCCCCGCGGGGAGGCCGTCTCAGT
>MEDT01000220.1:0-5475 GCA_001724175.1 Cytophagaceae bacterium SCN 52-12
AGATTATGACAAACTCCTGGAACGGGTCAAAGAAATCGGCATAGATCCCGAAAACCTCTGGTGGTTCCTCGAAACCCGTAAATTCGGTACAGCGCCGCATTCGGGCTTCGGGCTGGGCTTCGAGCGGCTCGTGCTTTTTGTAACCGGCATGACGAACATACGCGATGTGATCCCTTTCCCGAGGTACCCGAAAAGTGCAGAGTTCTGATATCATTTCGGAGTGCATTACCTCATTTTGCCCCAATAAATAATAAATCGGGCCGGTCTGGATATCCAGACCGGCCCGATTTATATAGATGCTTCTGCTGTTATTGCTTACAGCCTGAATCCGAAGCTATACACGTCGTATGGCGCATCCAGCTCCAATCCTTCGAACTGTACCATCGTGTCGGCCTTGTCTGCCAGCTCGCTTTCCAGCTCTTTAACCGAAGTAATCGCTTTGCCGTTTATTTTGGTAACGATAAACCCGGGCCCTACTCCTACCCGCGCCAGCTTACCGCCCTGCACGCCGGTAACCTTCACGCCGCCTTTTATATTGTAGCGTTCAAGCTTCTTTTTCTCAGCATCGTTCAGGTTGGAGAATTGCGCTCCCAGCGATTCCATAGCCAGCGCCGATTCATCCCTTTTGATCACACCTGAGCCGCCGTCACGATTTTTAAGCGTTACGTTGAAATCTCTTTCCTTGCCTTCACGGTTGACGGTCACCTTCACTTTGTCACCGGGTCTCAGGAGGCCGACTGTCTGCGTCAGCTCAGGTGTAGAGCCGATTTTCTTATCATTGATCTTCACGATCACGTCACCCGGCTTTATACCTGCCTCACCCGCAGCGCTGCTCTTTTCGGCCAGCTCTCTTACAAAAATCCCCTGCGAAACCTTGAGATCCTTTTCCTCTGCAAGCTTGTTATCTACCTCCTGCATCACGATACCGAGGTATCCGCGCTGTGCGTTACCAAATTTGATCAGGTCGGTAGACACTTTTTTGACAATGCTCGAAGGTACCGCAAAGGCATATCCGGCATAGCTTCCGGTCGGGCTGGCAATAGCGGTGTTGATCCCGACAAGCTCTCCTTTCAGGTTGACCAGGGCTCCGCCGCTGTTCCCGGGATTGACTACGGCATCGGTCTGAATAAACGACTCGATAGCATCATTCACCTGCGGCGCATTCTGCTGCCCTCTGCCACGCTGCTGGCGGTTCTGAGACGAGCCTATGATCCCCAGACCGCGGCCTTTGGCGCTTACGATCCCGGCGGTTACGGTCGACTCCAGGTTGAACGGGTTACCGACTGCCACTACCCATTCTCCGACCCGGATCGCATCCGAATCACCGAAAGTAATAGAAGGCAGGTTTTTCGATTCCACTTTGATCACGGCGATATCCGTCGACGGGTCGGTGCCGATCAGCTTTGCTTTGAGCTTAGACTTGTCGTGCAGCGTCACCTCTATGTCGGTTGCGCCTTCTATAACGTGGTTGTTGGTTACGATGTACCCATCGTTAGTGATGATCACACCTGACCCTGTACCTTCCGACCTTCTCGGCGCCTGCTCAAAGCCTCCCATACCATCGCCGAAAAAGTCAAACAGGTCAAAAGGAGAGCTGGGGCGCTGCGCGGTTTGTCTCATCGAAGTAGACCTTATGTGGACGACGACCGGCGTAGACGTTTCCGCAGCTACCGTAAAATCAACGGGGCCTGGCGCCATTACTCCGCCGGAAGTAAAACGAGCCAAAGGCTGGACGGAAGCTTCTTTCAGGATTACTTCTTTCGCGTCGTCCTGAATAAAGAATTTATATCCGGCCAGGGTTGTGGCGCCCGAAAGAAAACCCACCAAAGCGAGTACTTTCCAATTATATTTCATTGTTACAAACAGGGTTAAACTTTTTAAAGGAACTTTCCAAACTAAACCGCTGACGCATCTGATGCTGTCAGGCTATTTTCAAAAAAAGAAACGTACGAAAATAATAAACTATTCCCGTACGTTCCAGTTTTAACATAATTTAACCAAAGCAAAACTGCTTCAGACGTCAGGCAACCTCTATCTGACGGGGAGACGGAGCTGCCGGTAATTCTTTCTTCGGAACTGAAATATTCAGGATCCCGGCGTCGTATCCGGCCGATATCTTTTCAGCATCGACGGTTTCCGGTAAAGTGAACGTGCGCTGAAAAGACTGATAGCTGAATTCCTTACGGCTGTATTTCTCCGCTTTTTCCTCCGGCTCGTTCTTTTTCTCAGCCGAGACGGTCAGCTTGTCTCCATCCACGCCGATCTTAAAATCTTCCTTCTTCAGACCCGGCACGGCCAGCTCGATCCTGTATCCGTTTTCCGATTCTATAACGTTAACTGCCGGTTTGTTTGTACTATAATCCGGAACAAAGAAGTGATCCAGCGTATTTTTTCCAAAAACCGAATCAAAAAGCGCAGGGTAATAGTTGCCGTTTTTTCTTACTATGGTATTCATGACTTAAGTATTTTTAGTGTTTTGGTTTCTAACTCTGCAACTGGTTATTTCAATTGATATACCAGTCCTGCAAAAACGCGAAACACAAGACAAAATGGCATAAATAACCATAACAGGGGCAATAACACCAGACAATTTGTCTTTTTCGAACGCATCTCTGCGACTCACTCCTGGCCTGTAGTTCTGTATTATCCGGAGTCAGATCAGCTCGAGCTTGAGGCAGGCCTGCTCAGCGGCAGACTGCTCGGCTTTTTTCTTGGAGTAGCCGTTCCCTTTGGCAAAGGGCTCATCGTCGACATAGAGCTGCGAAATAAATTCGCGGTGGTGCCAGTTGCCGCGCTCTTCCGTGATCTCAAAGCGTATTTCGCGGTTTTCACGCTGGCCCCATTCGATGATCTGGCTCTTAAAATTGAAGTTATTCTGAACGAGGCTATCCAGGTCGTAATGGGTCAGCAGGCTGCCTATTACAAATTTACGGGCAAATTCAAAACCCTTGTCCATATACACGGCCCCGACGAATGCCTCCAGGGCATCGCCGTATACGGAAGACCTGGGAGACATTCCTTTAAAATTCCCGTCGTATTCAATGAATTTATCCAGCCCGAGTTTCCTGGCAATCTGGTTGAGCGATTCCCGGTTCACAATCCTGGACCTGATCTCGGTGAGAAACCCTTCGTCTCTGAAGGGGTACTTGGTAAACAGAAATTCTGCCACTATCATACCCAGAACCGCATCGCCCAGGTACTCAAGCCGTTCATTTGACTCCCGGAAGCCTTCGATGCTGGTTTCCTTCGATGCGGAGGTATGCCTGAACGCTAGTTGAAAAAGGCTTATGTTTTTTGGGCGCTCCCCGATAATCCCGGCTACAGCCTTTTTTAGCTTTTTTTCTTCTTCTGAGCTAAGAGACTTAAACAGCGAAATGATCGGCTGAAGCACTTTGTTATTTAACTCCACCTATTATTCAGGTTTCTTAAATACTACAGAAGCATTATGGCCGCCAAATCCGAAGGTATTACTCAAAGCCAGGTTTACCTCCCGCTTCTGGGCTTTATTGAAGGTAAGGTTCAAAGCCGGGTTAATCTCTGGGTCATCTTCGAAGTGATTGATGGTGGGCGGAACAATTCCGTCGCGGATAGCCAGGATACAGGCCACCGACTCTATTGCGCCGGCCCCTCCGAGCAAATGCCCCGTCATCGATTTGGTCGAACTGATGTTTACCTTTCCGGCGTCTTCACCAAACAGCCTTTCGATAGCAAGGAGCTCCTGCGGGTCTCCCAGTGGCGTAGAGGTGCCATGGGTATTGATGTAATCTATTTCTCCGGGCGCTATGCCTGCGCTTTCCAATGCATATTTCATCACATTGTAAGCACCGATACCTTCGGGATGCGGCGCAGTGATATGATAGGCATCTGAAGACAGCCCCATCCCTACTACTTCCGCATACATTTTCGCGCCGCGCGCTTTCGCATGCTCATACTCCTCGAGTATAAGCGCCGCCCCGCCTTCGCCCAGCACAAAACCATCGCGGCCTTTATCATAGGGACGCGACGCGGTCTCGGGCGATTCATTTCTTTCCGAAAGAGCCTTCAAGGCATTGACCCCGCCGACACCGGCCTGCGTTACAGCCGCCTCCGACCCGCCGCTCACGCAAACATCCATGATGCCCAGCCGTATGTAGTTGTAGGCATCGATGATTGCATTCGTCGACGAGGCGCACGCAGAAACGGTAATGAAGGTCGGCCCTCTTAAACCGTATTTAATAGAGATGACGCCGGAAGCGCTGTCTGCTATCATTTTGGGAATAAAGAAGGGATTGAAACGGGGCTGTCCCGTTCCCTCAGCAAAATTAATAACCTCCTCTTCGAAAGTCTTAAGGCCCCCGATACCGGAACCCCAAATAACGCCGGCTCTGTCCGGGTTGATTTTCTCCTGATCAAAGCCGGCGTCACGCATCGCTTCATCCGCAGCGATTACCGCAAACTGTGTGAAAGTATCCATCTTCCTGGCTTCCTGACGAGGGATGTAATCGGTGACCTCGAAGTCTTTTACCTCGCAGGCAAAACGGGTCCTGAATTTTTCTGCATCAAACCGGGTGATAGGAGCGGCACCGCTTACCCCGTTAACCAGGTTTGACCAAAAGGTAGGTACGTCTTTGCCCAGAGGGGTAATAGCCCCAATACCGGTAATTACAACTCTTTTGAAACTCATAAAGTGTAGAAAGAGATATTGATACTTTCGTAAGTAAAAGTTTACAGTAGATTATTACTTGCTTTGGTTTGCTTCAAGATAGCTGATAGCCTGTCCTACAGTACCGATGTTCTCCGCCTGATCGTCGGGAATGGATATGTTGAACTCTTTTTCAAACTCCATGATCAACTCTACCGTATCAAGCGAATCTGCGCCAAGATCATTGGTAAAGCTTGCTTCCGGAGTCACTTCCGACTCTTCAACACCGAGTTTTTCGACGATAATCTGCTTAACTCTTTCTGAAATTGTTGACATTCTGTTTGTGCTTAATGGTTAAATACGCCACAAATAAATATATTATCCTCCATTTAATCAACAAAAAAGGGAAAAGACATATTCCTTAGTAAAATGCAATTGCCGTCCTGCCGGGCGCCGAAAATAACCTCTGCGTTCGCGCCTGCGCTTTTCAGACTGTGCAATCCTGAATAAATTACTATATTTTTGGCGATACATTCAGATATAAGCACATCAACCTGTTATGCCACCGATTCCGGAACTGTACACAAAAAATAACAATCGCTTTTTTTTAATAGCCGGTCCCTGTGCCATCGAAGGCCGGGACATCGCCTTAGCCATAGCCGAAAAAATCACCGCCCTGACCGACAGGCTCGGGATACCCTATATTTTCAAAGGTTCTTTCAAGAAGGCCAACAGGACAAGCCCGGGATCCTTTACGGGGATAGGAAATGAAAAAGCCCTTTCTATTCTTAAGGAAGTATCGGAGCAATTCGGAGTCCCCACCGTTACCGATATCCATGAATCGGCGGATGCGG
>MEDT01000220.1:5481-12454 GCA_001724175.1 Cytophagaceae bacterium SCN 52-12
ATGCGGAGCTGTCTGCTCCCTATGTCGACATGCTCCAGATCCCGGCTTTCCTCTGCAGGCAGACCGACCTGCTCACCGCCGCCGCCCTTACAGGAAAAGCGGTCAACGTCAAGAAAGGACAGTTCCTGTCGGCCGCATCCATGAAATTCGCTATCGAAAAGATCAGGGCCGCCGCACCGGAGGCTCCCGTCGTCCTGACCGAAAGAGGCAACATGTTCGGATACGGCGACCTGGTTGTAGATTACCGGAATCTGCCCGAAATGCAATCGTTCGGCGTACCGGTAGTAATGGACTGCACCCATTCGCTGCAGCAGCCCAACCAGCCGGGAGGCGTAACCGGGGGAAAGCCCTTCCTGATCGAGACCATAGCCCGCGCCGCTGTGGCGGTAGGCGTAGACGGTCTCTTCATCGAAACGCATCCCAACCCTTCCGAGGCAAAGTCCGACGGGGCCAACATGCTCCCGCTCGACCAGCTGGAAGGGCTCCTCATGAAATTAATCCGCATCAGAGAGTCGATCATATGAAGAGGGCGGTCTTCCTTTTGCTGATGTTACTCCCGGGCGCAGCCCGCGGCCAGGCCGACAGCTCGCGAATAGATCTGAAGGTCGGGCATACCATCGCACCCGTAACCCTCACGCTTGCCGGGTTTGCGGTGCAGGGAAAAATAAGCAGGCAGCTCCAGAGCCGTATCGTTTCGCGGTACCCGGATTTTCATACCACCGCCGACAATTACCTGTGGGCTACCCCGGCGGCGCTTACGTTCGGGCTAAGCGCTTCGGGCGTAAAAGGAAAGCACAAGCTCGGAGAGCAGGTATTGCTGTTCCTTATTTCCAACGCCATTGCGGGAGGAGCTAACCAGGTAGTCAAATGGGTGTCGAAGTACCCGAGGCCGGATGGAGACGGTTACCATTCCTTCGCTTCCGGACACACTGCCATCGCGTTTGCAAATGCAGGCATCCTCCATGAAGAATACGGCCATCGCAGCGCCTGGTATTCGATAGGCGGGTATGCCAATGCGACTGCGGTAGGCGGGCTACGGCTGCTCAATAACAGGCATTGGCTTGCCGATGTGCTGACCGGCGCAGGGATCGGCATAGGCGCCACCAAAGGGGTTTACCTGGTTTATCCCTGGGCCAAACATAAATTGCACAAAAAGTAAGGCGGCCGCTTTCAGTCAATCTTAAAAATGGCCAGCTTTACAAATTCCGCCACCCTTTCATTTATTTCTTCCCGGGAAAGATTAGTCATCCTTTCCACGCCAAATTTTTCAACACAGAAAGAAGCCATGGCAGACCCGTATACGAGCGCCCTTTTGAGGTTATCGAACGATATATCGTCTGTCTGCGCGAGATATCCTATAAACCCTCCGGCAAAGGTATCGCCGGCGCCGGTCGGGTCAAATACTTCCTCCAACGGCAGGGCAGGTGCAAAAAAGACTTCGTCCTCATAAAACAACAGCGCTCCGTGCTCCCCTTTTTTGATAACGAGCGTCTTCGGCCCCATTGCCAGGATCTTCCTGGCAGCTTTTCTGAGCGAATATTCCTTTGATAAGAGCCTGGCCTCTTCGTCGTTGATCGTCAGGATATCCACTTCCTTCAGAACAGCTTTAAGGTCGTCGAGCGCTATCTCGATCCACAGGTTCATCGTATCGAGCATCACCAGCTTCGGACGGGTGTTCAGACGGTCGAGCACTGCCTTCTGGATCGACGGCGACGTATTGCCGAGCATCAGGTACTGAGCGCCCTGGTAGCTGCCCGGTATTTTCGGGTCGAAACTCCCCATCACGTTCAGCTCTGTCACCAGCGTATCGCGGCTGTTCATATTTTCGTGGTATTTCCCTGCCCAGAAGAACGTTTTCTCTCCTTTTCTTATCTCCAGGCCTTCCGTATTGATGCCCCTCCCTTCGAGAACACCGATCATCGATGAAGGAAAATCGTCGCCTACTACCGCTACAAGGTTGTTGTCTTCTGTAAAATAGGAAGCTGCCAGCGTGATATAGGTTGCAGCGCCGCCAATGATCCTGTCTGTTTTGCCGAAAGGTGTCTCCAATGCATCGAACGCCACCGAACCGACTGTCAATAAGCTCATATAACTGGTTTAACGATAATAAAATTCCGGGCGAATATAACAGCTATTTCCGTAACAGGCGCCGGAAACAGGACTTAAACACCGCATAACAGCATGCGCTGCAAATTTTTGGCAAAAAAAGAAGCCACGAATTCAAGAATTATGTTCATTCGTGAATTCATGGCCCGGTAAAACCCGCTTTTATTCCTGGAAAACCCTAGATACGCTCCAGCTTGCTTGGATAGGCTTTTTTTGCGTTCCACTGGCAAACATATATATTTTCGTCATTGTCGATACAAACGTCATGACAATGGTGAAAATAAGGCTTTTCCTGCACCATCAGCTGTAGTTTCCCATCACGGTATTCCGGGGCTGTTCCGCCCGGGTTTGAAACCACCCTGTCATTTTTATCCAGGATAGTCACAAAGCCCGAATCTGGGGTCTGGTTCAGGTACCGTAACCTCGACCAGCAGACACCTGCATACAAATGATCGCCCTTGATGACCGGCCTGCATACAAACGCGCCGGGCAGGAAGATCGTGGAGAGATATTTTCCTTCCAGGGTAAACCTCTTGAAGGAATTATGCGCCCTGGAAGTAACCAGTATGGTCGGATTCGACTTATCGCGGGCATCATAGGCAACCCCGTGGGCGGTCGAAAACTGCTGGTCGCCGTCGCCGCTGCCACCGAATTTGCCTATGTACTCTCCCTTTGGTGTATAGCGCAACACGTAATTGGAACCATAGCCGTCCGCTACATAGATGGTCCCGTCGGGTGCGATCGCGGTTTCAGTAGGCTTGAACGCCCATTCCTTTTCATAAGCTCCTACACTGGAAGGATGGTCTATGGTCATCAGCACTTTCCCCTTCAGGTCTGTTTTGAAGACCTTTCCCTGGTTTACATCTGTTATGAAGAGAAACTCCTCCCCGTTGGCGTTCCATAGCGAGAGCCCGTGCCCGCCCGGGTATTCGTGGCCCCAGCTGTCGAGCAGCTTCCCCGACCGGTCGTAAATGAGCACGTTGTTCTTTACCTCGTCGCCGAGCATGATGAGCCGCCCTTTGCTGTCCTGCACCATTTCATGGCAATTATTGACCGGGAACCGGGCCGCGTCGAGCTTCCCCCATTCCAGGCGCAATTTATACTTAAAGTTCCCGTGCCCCAGGATTTCCCCTTCTGCTGATTTTATCATGTCTTTCATTAAATGTGGTGTTGACGATAAGGCGGCATACCCTAAAACAGAGCTCTTGACGAACCCGCGTCTGTTTATTTTCATTTTCAATAATTGTTTAGCTCCGGCTGATTTATTATTTTGGTTCCCATATTTTCAATATTCTATACTAGTTTTAAAAGACAGCTATACTTATGAATTTACTTGCAGCTTTCGTACGGAAGCACGCGTTTGCCTTTGTTATACCGGCATGCTTCCTGTTCCCGCATTCAAACGCCCAAACACCGCCCCGGGAGGACCCCGATCTCCATGCATTCATCCAGGATCTGTTCCCGGCGACCTCCGAAGAAGTGAGCTCTGAAGAGCTGTTCGAGTTCTTTTTCCAGCTGCTTGCCGACCCTCTGGATATCAACCGGATCACCGAAGACCAGCTGGCCGGGACGTTTATACTCAGCAGCGCCCAGGTAAGATCCTTTATTGCCTACCGCTCCGGTACCGGCCCGTTTCTTTCGCTTTATGAGCTGCAGGCCATTCCGGGCTTCGACCTCGCGACCATCAGGCGCCTGGTCCCTTTCGTCACGCTGGAGTCAAAACCCGCGTCCCTGAAATCAGCGCTGCAAAACCCGACGCAGCACTTTTTCGTCACCCGGACACGGCGTATCCTTGAAAAGCAGAAAGGATTTTCTGCTCCCGACGCGGCTTCCCGGTCCGTCACACGCTATGCCGGCAGCCCCTGGCAATGGTATGCCCGCTACCGGTATGCCCGCACCGGCGCCTTCAGCATCGGCCTCACCCTCGAGAAAGACGCCGGCGAAACCTGGAACTGGAATCCCGGCAGGCAGGCCTACGGTCCGGATTTCACTTCCTTTCACCTGCAGCTGCTCAATCGCGGCAGGATCAAAAACCTGACGATCGGTGACTTCCAGGTCCATTCCGGACAGGGGCTTATCCTCGCTTCGGGCTTTTCCCTGGGAAAAGGCGCGGAAGTCATCAGGACTGCATTTCGAGGCTCACCGGGCGTCAAACCCTATACCTCGGTGATGGAGCAGGGCTTCTTCAGGGGAGCGGCGGCGACTTACGCCCTGAGCTCCTCATGGGAAGCCACGCTTTTCTATTCACATAAAAGGCGCGACGGGACAATCGCTGCTAAAGGTACTTTGTTTGATTCCGAAGTAATTACTTCTTTTCCCGAAGACGGGCTCCATCGTACTCCAACCGAGCGGAATAAGCACGGAAACGTTACTGAAAAAAATTACGGGGGATATTTGTCGTACGTTCCGGCTAAAAAGCCGTTGCGGGCGGGCTTTACCCTGATCCGGACGCAGTACAGCCTGCCTGTCGAAAAAAGAAACCTTCCCTATAACGCCTATGAATTCAGAGGCACTTCCAATACGGTCGGTGGAGTATACGCCTCATACCGGCTGAAAAACCATCATATCCTTACTGAATTCGCCCGGTCGTCAAGCGGAGGGACCGGTCTCCTGGCAGGGGTGATCACCGCGCTTCATAAACATTGGGATGCAGCTGTATTATGGCGGGATTACCAGCGCCACTTCCATACGTTTTACGGCAACCCTTTCAGGGAAAGTACGCGCCCGTCCAATGAAAAAGGATTTTATACAGGGCTCAGGTACGCGCCTTCACGGAAATTTCAATACAATGCTTACCTCGATGTCTTTTATTTCCCGTGGAAAAAATACCAGGTCGATACGGCCTCGGCCGGGAACGGATTTCTCCTTCATGCCTTATGGCAGCCTGAAAAGCACATTAAGCTGTATGCGGTTGTCAGGAGCGATCAAAAGCAGAAAAACAACAGCGGTCCCGCCGGGCCAATTCCCCTGGCGACGACGACAAGAAGCACTGCTTTGCTCAATTTCGAGTGGAGCCGTCCCCGGAAGTATATGCTGCGCACAAGGCTCCAGGGCGGACGATACCGTTTTGGCAGCTCGGGCCCTTCCAACGGCTTTGCCATTGTCCAGGATGCTACTTTTCAGCTGCAAAAGCTGGAGTTGAGCGGCAGGCTGGGGCTATTCAGGACCGACGATTACGACAGCCGCCAGTATGTATTCGAAAAAGACGCGCTCTACTCGTTTTCCATACCGTCGTACTATGACCACGGGACCAGGCGCTATGTAATGATCCGCTACGATCCGGCCAGGCCCGTACGCATCTGGGTACGATGGGCCAGGACCAGGTATAGCCGGCTGGAAAAGACAGGATCCGGTCTTGACGAGATCGCAGGCAACAAACGGAGCGAAATAAAATTGCAGGTGATGTACCGCTTCTAGCCTACCTGGCGCGGCGCGGTCTGGCCGTATTGGCATCTACGCGCTGCTCCACCCGGTTGACAGCCGACGCTCCGAAAAACCCGAGCACTTTCTTCCCGCCCGAGCTTTTAATGTTGGTAGGAAGGTTTGAGAAAGGAACGGCAAACAGCCCGCCGTTGCTTGCTTCCGTTCGTACCCTCGACAAAAAATTGAAGGCGGCCTCGTCTATGCTCAGCAATTCCAGTCCTACCAGGTCCTTATCTTCAAACAGTTCCCCGATTGTCAGGGACTGCCTGATGGGCTGGATAAATATAAGGCCGTCGGTCGGTGACTCCGAAGAAAAAGCGGCGTCGTAGGCTATCGAGATATAAACCGGGTTGTTTTTGTAGGCTTTCCCGTCACGGAGCGGTTTGATCCAGTAGCAATCGCCTGTACCTTCAAAATCGCGTGCATAAAACTCCGCGATGAAGCCGTCTTTCGGCCCGTTTTCGGGCGTAACCGGCCATGACTCGTGTGTAAAAACAAGAGAGTCAATGGTGGGTATACGTTTGATTTCGTTCTGAGCGGTGTAGCTTTCACCTTCATATTCAATATGCAGGGTGTAGCTCCGGCCGATAGCACCGAGCGCCGAATCGGCGTCTGCCGGCTGCCAAAGGTAATTCCCGTCGGATTTTACATCTTCAAAACGGTATATTTTCCCCTGGTCGTCTTCTACCCAGACGTCAGCCTGCAAGGCAGCCGGCGCCGGGCTGTTGTCAAAGTAAGCAGCCGATTTTGTAAGCTTTATCTTCTGCAAGCCGGCCTGGTTGGTGATCCAGCCGTCTACGACAAGCGACGGCGGACCGGTTTCCGTTTTCAGATCGATCACATCCTCGCATCCCCACAGACCGGTCAGCATTAGTAAAGCAGCAACGCTTTTCAGTACCGAAATATTCCGCTTATTCTTTTCCATTTCTTACTCTTTATCGACGCTATACTCGCTTAAAATTTAAAATTATAAGTCAGGGCCGGGATGATGCTTCCCATCACCGCATACCTGATCGCTTCTGTTTTGAGCGCATTTTCTTCGTTTATCCGGCCGAAGACAGAGAACGGGTTCCGCCTGTTGTAAACATTATAAACCGACAGCACCAGTTCCTGCTCTCCGGCCCTGAACAGCTTTCTCCTGAGCTTCAGGGTAGCGGCAAGGTCGAGGCGATGGTACGTCCCGATACGGTTATTATTCCTGGCATTATAAAAATTGTCCGCAAGGGCCCAGCCGTTAAACTCGAAGCGGTTGGTCGGGTAGGTCGCGGGCGTACCGGAAGCGATCACGAAATTCCCGGACAGCGACAACCGGTCGCTCAGGTCATAAATGGCAACCAGGCTGGCGTTGTGGGGCTTGTCGAACCGGGTAGGGAACCAGTCGTTGTTGTTAATGGTTTCGACTTTTCTTTCCGTACGCGAAAGGGTATAGCTCAGCCATCCCGTC
>MEDT01000221.1 GCA_001724175.1 Cytophagaceae bacterium SCN 52-12
AGGTTAAGCCACTTTGTAACAGCCGACGACCTGTACGCAACCGATACTACCTGGATCAGGCGCGAATGGGCAAATGCCCGCCTGCAGCTTCAGCAAAGCGGTCAGAACGAGATTCTTTTTATTATTGATGAAGTGCAGAAAGCGCCAAACTGGAGCGAGGCCGTCAAAAAGGAATGGGATGCCGATTCATTCGCGGATATCCCCGTAAAAGTAATTTTATTGGGGTCTTCCCGCCTGCTGATCCAGACGGGATTGACAGAATCCCTCGCCGGGCGCTATGAGCTGATGAACATAACACACTGGTCGTTCGGGGAGATGCGGGACGCATTCGGATGGACCGCAGAGCAACATATTTATTTTGGGGGTTATCCCGGTTCGGCGCCTTTGATCGGTGACGAGGAAAGGTGGAAGGACTATGTACGGGAGTCGCTGGTCGAAAGCACTATATCAAAAGATATTTTGATGATGACGCGCGTGGATAAACCCGTGCTGCTAAAGCGGCTGTTTGAGATAGGGTGTAAATATTCTTCGCAGATACTTTCCCTGAACAAGGTACAGGGTGAGCTGCAGGAAACAGGCAACCTGACCACCTTGTCGGGATATCTGGCATTGCTCAGCGAAGCGGGGCTACTGACCGGACTTGAGAAATATGCTGCCGATATTATCCGCAAGCGCGCCTCTAAGCCCAAGTTCCAGGCTTATAACAATGCCTTGCTTGCCGCCGGTCAGCATCATTCTTTCAGACGCATACACGATGACCCGAAAGAATGGGGCCGCTTTGCCGAATCAGCTGTAGGGGCGCACCTGCTTAACATGGGGCTCAGCCATAAATTCAATGTATATTACTGGAACCAGGGAGGTTTTGAAGTAGATTATGTAATTGAAAAAGAAGAACAGATCATCGCCATCGAAGTGAAAAGCGGCAGAGATACTACCAATCGAGGGCTCTCCCTGTTCAACGATGCTTTCCATCCGAAAGGGATCTATATCGTGGGAACCGACGGGATCTCTTTTGAAGAATTCCTGGCTATGAACCCTGCGGATTTGTTTTGAAAAAAATAATCTAATAACAGCGCTTAAATTTCATTTCCCAATTATTCCTTAGCTAAATATCCCAAATCCCTCTCCCTGCCATATCTCACTACAATCGCCTCACAGGCCGCGTTAATCAGCTCAAAGACCTTTTCAAATTCGGTCTCCGGGTACCCGTACGGGTCAGGCACGTTTATTTGCCCGCCGGGATGCAGCTCATCCAGTAACAGGCGGCATTTCGACTCATCCCACAGATTGCCCGCGATCCGCTTTGCGTCTTCATAGTTGTTCCTGTCCATGAAGTAAATGCGGTCAAACTTCGCGAGATCTCCTCTTTCAAACTGCCTTCCACGCTGGCGGCTTATGTCTATGCCGTTTTTCAGGGCTATACGCTGCGACATGTGAAAAGGCGGTTTCCCTATATGCCAGCTTCCCGTACCCGCGCTGTCGATCTCCCACGCGAGCCCGCGGCTTTCCGCCTTGTGCCTCAGCACTCCCTCGCCCAACGGGCTGCGGCAGATATTCCCAAGGCATACCATTAAAAACTTCATATATGAGCAGTCAAATTGAAAATTGAAAATTGAAAGTTGAGAGTTGACAGCTATCCATTTTCAACTTTCAACTCTCAACTAACTAACAACTATCTCAAAGCCCCTCCCCCGGAATGAGCGTCCCGGCCAGGAATTGAGCATACCAGCGGATCAGGTAGTCGTTGGGATGGTTGATGTTGTTGCCGGTCATATCCTGGTATGACTTATGACGGAGCAGCTCATCGTGAACCGAGGTCATATCCACCAGCGTACAGCCCGGCCCGGTTAATTCCTGCAGCTCCTTTTTAAAATCTCTCTGAGTGCCGACAAATCTGGATTCCGGGTTAGGCACCATCGTGCTTACCAGGATAAATTCCACCGCGGGATTGACTTCCCTCACCTGTTTCATGATCGCGCTTATATGCTGTCTGAATTCTGCCGGGGGCATTTTTCCCGTTCCGTCGTTCATTCCGAAAGCAATGATGACAAGATCGGGATGGTAACCGGCTACCGAGGTCAGCGCTTCGCTTTCGCCCCATTTGGAATTTTTCCCGCCTACTGCAGTGTTGGTAAACCGGATATCCGTCTTGTAGTATTCCTTCAGGCGGTTTACAAACAAAACGCCCCAATCGGGCAGGTAGGGCGAAACATCGGATTTCCCGCTGGCATTGGCCCCGGCGGCTATGCTGTCGCCGAAAAGCAGAATATGAAGATCCTTCTTGTTGCTGAGCTTATCCGTAGCGGCCGCCAGCACGTCTCCCGCATATACGGGAAGCGGGCCATGCCATAATTTTTTCTTATGCCGGTAGGTGACGGCAAGCTGCTTCTCATGAAAAAATGACCCTTCATGGTGCAGCACATACCCCCCGCCTATCCTTGCAAACCGCCCCGAATCGGGAGCCAGCTCCCGATCGGTCATGCTGATGGCGGCCGACCCCGGCAATAGCTTCAGCTTCCCGTTTTCAAAAGTCCAATCCCTGCCTTTTTCGTAAACTTTTCCCAGGCCGGAATCACTGACGCGCAGGATCCGCTTCGGCTTGAACAGCAAACGGGCTTCGGGCGGGCCGCCGTCTTTCGAAACCATCAGGACCGATTCGTTGCAGGTCGTCTTCCCTTTCCAGAACGGCTTCATCGGGCTGATCTGTGCAGCAGAAGGAAAAGCTGCAAGGAGAAGCAGCAGAAAAATATTCACGACGGCAGCCGTCAGACTATTCCTGGTCATGGAGGGTGGTTTCCGGGTCTACGATTTTAATTCCGCCAGCACGGTGATGCTGCCGGTTGTGAGCTCGTTGAGCCCTACCTTTATTTCCGCATCGAGCGGAACAAAAACATCGACCCGCGATCCGAACTTGATAAATCCCATTTCAGAAGCCTGCCCTACCTGCTGCCCTTCCGAAACGTACCATTTGATACGTCGCGCCAGCGCACCCGCGATCTGCCGGAAAAGTATTTCCACGCCGTTACCGGTCCGGATCACCGTAGTGGTCCTCTCGTTCTCCGTGCTGGATTTCGGGTGCCATGCCACCAGGTATTTGCCGGGATGGTAACGAAAATAGCTTACGATCCCGCCTACAGGGTTCCAGTTTACATGGACATTCACCGGCGACATGAAAATACTGATCTGCCGGCGCGGCCCTTTGAAATATTCGGTCTCCACTACCTCTTCTATCACTACGACCTTCCCGTCGCAGGGAGCGATCACCTGGTTCGGAGTAAGGGTAGGATTCCGTTTCGGGTACCTGAAAAACTGGACGATAATAAAAAGGAACACGGCGCTCGCTACCAGTAAAAGCGTGTGCAGCCAGTCCAATCCGGGAGTAAAGTACTCAACTCCCAGGTTAACGACCAGCAGAAATATTATTGTCAAAGCAATTGTTGCAAATCCCTCCTTATGAAGTGTCATACGCTGAGATTTTTTCTCTTTATTAAATTCGTACCCGGAGCGACTGAAAGCTATTCAATCACTACACAGTTACCGCTTTCCACATCTTCCTCCACTTTCTTATATTTCACATCCTTCAAAACCCGCCCGTCCCTGTACTGGACGTTTACTTTCTGGTTACGGTCGGCTATTTTGATCGCCTTCACCGGGGCGGGCCTTGTAGATGAATCCATCTGCCGTGCATAGGCATCAGGACCGCTGGTGCCCTGCGCTTCCTCTTCTTCCCGGTTGGTATGCAGCTTTGGAGCAGCCTGCGGAGCTTTAGGGGCTGCCTGCGGCATTTGCTGGGGCTGAGCCTGCTCACGGGGTATGTCGGCTTTGATCAGGAATGAGATCAGCTCGAGGTTTACCTTGCTTAAAAAGCGTTTGAACAGCTCGATCGACTCAAATTTATAGATCAGCAGCGGGTCTTTCTGTTCGAACACCGCATTTTGTACCGATTGCTTCAGATCGTCCATTTCACGGAGATGCTCCTTCCATTCCTGGTCTATCAATGCCAGGACGATGGCTTTCTCCATTTCCTCGATCAGCGTCCGGCCTTCGGTTTCTATGCTTTTCTGAAGGTTAACTACCACACCCATTTGTTTGATACCATCCGTAAACGGCACCATAATCTCGGTGATATGCGCTCCTCTTTCGGCTACAATGCTTTTCAGGATCGGGAGCGCGCCTTCGGCAATCGTCTTGTTTTTTGCCTGGTAGTGGGCTTCCGCACCTTCGTACAATTTCCGGGTCTTGTCTGCCGCTTTCAAAACTGCATACTCTTCCGCGGTTATCGGCGGCTCTATGCCCAAAGTAGTGAGCACGGCCAGCTCGAATTCAGCATATCCGCCTTCAGTGTTGTTCACGATGTCATCGCATACATCATAGAGCGTGTTGGCAATATCTACGGCAAGACGTTCCCCGAAAAGGGCATTCTTCCTCCTCCTGTAGATGGCATCACGCTGATAGTTCATCACGTCATCGTATTCCAGCAGCCGTTTCCGTATACCGAAGTTGTTTTCTTCCACCTTTCTCTGGGCGCGCTCGATCGATTTGGTGATCATGCTGTGCTGGATCACCTCTCCTTCTTCCAGGCCCATCCGGTCCATTACCTTTGCCATACGGTCGGAGCCGAACAACCGCATCAGATTATCCTCGAGCGAGACAAAAAACTGCGAAGAACCCGGGTCACCCTGGCGCCCGGAACGCCCTCTCAGCTGC
This sequence comes from Cytophagaceae bacterium SCN 52-12, assembly GCA_001724175.1. Classification (GTDB taxonomy): domain Bacteria; phylum Bacteroidota; class Bacteroidia; order Cytophagales; family Spirosomataceae; genus Ravibacter. The sequence goes on from MEDT01000221.1 coordinate 4,708, forward strand.
CTGTCCACGCGACGGCTTTCATGCCTTTCCGTACCCACTATGGCGAGCCCGCCCGCTGCCCGCGACTCGGGGGTGAGCTTAATATCGGTACCACGCCCCGCCATGTTCGTAGCGATGGTCACCGTTCCGGGCTTACCGGCTTCGGCCACCACCTCGGCTTCCCTCTGGTGCTGCTTGGCATTCAATACCTGGTGAGGAATTTTGCGCAGGGTGAGCATCCGGCTGATGATCTCCGAGTTTTCGACGGAGGTCGTACCTACCAGGACCGGGCGCCCGTTCTGCACCAGCTCCACAATTTCATCCGCCACGGCGTTATATTTTTCTCTCACCGACCGGTATACCTTGTCCTCGTGATCTTTCCTTACAATAGAGAGATTGGTAGGAATAGAAACGACGTCGAGCTTGTAGATCTGCCAGAATTCGCCCGCTTCCGTTTCCGCCGTACCCGTCATCCCCGCCAGCTTGTGGTACATCCGGAAGTAGTTCTGGAGCGTAATCGTCGCATAGGTCTGGGTGGCGTCCTCCACCTTCACGTTTTCCTTGGCCTCTATCGCCTGGTGCAGCCCGTCGGAGTACCTGCGCCCTTCCATGATACGGCCGGTCTGCTCATCGACTATCTTCACTTTCCCGTCGATGATCACATATTCCACATCTTTTTCAAACAGGGTATAGGCTTTCAGCAGCTGGTTGACGGTATGGATCCTGGCTGTCTTAACCGAGTAATCTCTTATCAAAGCCTCTTTTTTCAGCAGCCTCTCCTGATCGGAAAGCTCCTTGTCATTCTCTATGGCATTCAGGTCTATAGAGAGATCGGGAAGTATGAAGAAGTCGGCCGCTTCCGATTCGCCGGTCAGGAAGTCAATTCCTTTCTCGGTGAGCTCGATACTGTTATGGCGTTCGTCTATTGTAAAATAAAGCGGCTCATCAGCCTGGGGCATCAGCTTCTGGTTCTCTGCAAGATAGATCTTCTCGGTTTCCTGCATGATGGATTTGATGCCCGACTCGCTGAGGTACTTGATCAGGGGCTTGTACTTGGGCATCCCTCTGAAGACCCTGAAAAGAGACAGGCCTCCCTCCACTTTATCGCCGGCAGTTATCTTCCTCTTGGCATCATTCAGCAGATCCATGGCCAGGCGCTTCTGAGCCTCCACTATCCTGGAGATACGCGGCTTCAGCTCCATAAATTCCTGCTGGTCGCCTTTCGGTACCGGTCCGCTGATGATCAGGGGAGTCCGGGCATCGTCGATCAGCACGGAGTCGACCTCATCGACCATGGCGTAATGGTGCTTGCGCTGTACCAGCTCCTCAACTCCTCTTGCCATGTTGTCGCGGAGATAATCGAAGCCGAACTCATTGTTGGTTCCGTAAGTAATATCCGCTTTATAGGCATTCCTGCGCGCAGTCGTATTCGGCTGGTGCTTGTCGATACAGTCTACCACCAGCCCGTGAAACTCGAACAGCGGACCGTTCCACTCCGAGTCCCGCTTGGCCAGATAATCGTTAACGGTGACAATGTGTACCCCGCGGCCGGCCAGCGCATTTAGAAACGCCGGCAGGGTAGCGACGAGGGTCTTGCCTTCACCGGTAGCCATTTCGGCGATCTTGCCCTGGTGCAGCACAACCCCACCTATCAGCTGCACGTCGTAATGAACCATTTCCCAGCGGGTCGGGTTGCCCATTACATTCCAGGTAGTGCTCCATTTCGCCTTATCGCCTTCAATGGCTATATGGCCTTTTTTCATCGCCAGCTCCCGGTCCAGGTAACTTGCAGTTACTTCTATGGAATCGTTTTCCTTAAAGCGGCGGGCCGTTTCCTTTACTATAGCAAAAGCCTCGGGCAGTATTTCCAGCAATATCACTTCCAGCTGCTTGTTCCGCTCCAGCTCGAGCTCATCCACTTTTTTGAAGATGCCCTCCTTCACATCGACATCGGTCTCTGCAACTGCTTGCTGGCGCAGCTGCTCTATTTCATCGTCAATTCCCTTCAGCCTCCCCGCAATCAAATCTTTCAATGCAGCCGACCGCCCGCG
>MEDT01000222.1 GCA_001724175.1 Cytophagaceae bacterium SCN 52-12
CATGACTATAACTGCTATAGTCATGACACCACTTCGTGGTAAAGATTAGGAAAATCGATATTATATACCTGGAAAACTCGATGTCTATTCTGTAGTTAATACGGTTTATTACATCATGCCAGTACTTAGGATCATTAAAAGCCCAAAGGGCTGGCATGACTATAGAAAACAGGTAGACCGAATAGCAGGTAAACCGCGAAGCGGTGACATTGATTTAATGGATCGGGTTTATATTATATCATTTCCGTAACAATATCCATTATAAGGTTTGCCCTGGCGCCCGACAGGCCGCTGCTGGGACATACCTTTACCCCTTCGCGAAGCTCTTTTACCATCAGCTCTATGAACGGCTGCTGTACGTGCTTCGGATAGGGAATATGATATTTTTCTACTCCTTTGGCGGTCTCGACCAGGATGTCGTACTTCTCGAAGAAATGAAAGGATATTTTACCCTCCGAGCCTATGAGCCAGGCGTCGTCCACTCTTTGCTCTTTATTGACGGTAAAGCACCAGCTTCCTGTTCCCAGGACACCTGATTCGAAAGCGAAGGCAGCGGTCACGATGTCGTCTGCGGGATATAGCCCGGCCTGGTTTGCCGAAAATCCTTTGGCCGATTTTACCGGTCCGAGCATGTATTCCAGGAAATCGAACTGGTGCGATGCCAGGTCATGGAAATGACCGCCTCCCGACAGTTCCGGGAACACCCGCCACCTCGGTTTGGCGTCCGGCCCCACCTCTTCGTCGTAAGGCTGCCAGTGAAGCTGGATGTGAACGCTTCTTATCTCACCGATTGCTTTAGATTCGACCAGCTCTCTGAGCTTGAGGAAGTAGGGCAGGGCGCGGCGATAGTAGGCCACGTAAAGCGGTACGCCTGTTTCTGCGCTGATCCTGTTCATCTCATCGCATTCCGCGGCATTCCGGGCCATCGGTTTCTCGACGTACACAGGCTTACCGGCCTCCATGGCCATACGGGTATAGTGCAGGTGCGAGTCGGGCGGCGTAGCTATGTATATCGCGTTGACGTCGGGGTCACTGATAAGCTTTTCGGCATCGTCATACCATTTGGGAACCCCATGACGCCGGGCGTAGTCCCGGGCCAGGGCGCCGTCCCGCCTCATGACGGCAACCAGGCGGGAGCCGTCTGCCAGGTTGAAAGCCGGCCCGCTTTTGACTTCGGTAACATTTCCGCACCCTATTATTCCCCAGTTGATCTGATTTAGTTTCATTTGGATAAAAGGTTTGAGCGATTAGCTGTCAGGTATTAGGTCCCTGAGGCTTCGGCATGAGCTCAGTCGAACGCCCGTCGAAGGGGTTATTCACCGGCGGACCGCTTGCGCGCCGCTAAAACCTAATACCTAAAAGCTCATAGCTATTTCATTTGGATAAAAATTTAATCAGGCAGTTAGACCTGATAGCCGCTACGGCTATTCCGACTCCAATTTCGGCAAGTTTTCGGGAACGGGCAAAAAAATCAGGATACAGACGGTAATGATAGGCAGGTTTATAAACCATCCTGATCAACAGGGCGAGGGCGGTAAATGCTTTTTTTGTACTTTTGGCGCCGATCGCTGATCATTTCCTTATACACATGGATATAGTTTATGAATAACGGGCAAGCCTACCTGTTCGACCTCGACGGCGTCATTGTAGATACAGCACGGTTCCATTACCTCGCCTGGAAACGGCTGGCCAACCAGCTCGGCTTCGAATTCACGGAAAAACAAAACGAGGCATTGAAGGGGATCAGCAGGATGGATTCTCTTGAAATAGTGCTGAAAGCAGGACAGCTGACGCTAAGCCCGGAAGAGAAACTGAAATACGCTTCGGAAAAAAATGCTTATTACCTGGAGCTGTGCAGCCGGATGACGCCCGACGACGTGCTGCCCGGCGTGCTTGATTTTATAAACAAAGCCAGGAATAAAGGTATAAAGATCGGGCTGGGATCGGCCAGTAAAAATGCCCGGACTATCCTCGATAGTATTGACATGACGAGGCATTTTGACACGATCGTCGACGGCAATCGTGTCAAAAACAGCAAGCCCGACCCGGAGGTTTTCTTACTGGGAGCGCAAGACCTGGGCATAGCGCCGGCCGGTTGTGTGGTGTTCGAAGATGCGGCTGCGGGGATAGAAGCGGCAAAAAGAGCAGGGATGAAAACTGTAGGAATAGGAGATCCGGCTATTTTAGGCGCCGCCGACCTTGTGATCCCCGGTTTTGCAGGATTAAAATCTGTCGATCTGATCAAAATACAGCCCTGAAAGGGCGTCATACATCCACCCCGGGTGCAGCCCCGGGATATTCCCGGCGCGCAGTCCGGACACAAGCTAATGAAGAACTATATAACACATTCGGAGTGGTCGGTGATAGAGGAGGGGTTTCATCCGGAGTACAACGAGATAACCGAGAGCCTGATGAGCCTTGGCAACGGCAGAATGGGCCAGCGCGGCAACTTCGAGGAAACGTATTCCGGGAAGTCGCTGCAGGGCAGCTATGTGGCCGGCGTGTATTTCCCCGATAAGACCAGGGTGGGATGGTGGAAAAACGGTTACCCCGATTATTTTGCCAAGGTACTGAATGCCTGTAACTGGATTGGCATCGGCGTACGGATAGGAGAGGAAGAGCTGGACCTGGCTACAGCCGATGTAGAGTCGTTCAGGCGGGAGCTGAATATGAAAGAGGGGGTTTTATACCGGACGGCCACCGTCAGGCTGAAGTCGGGGATACGGCTTAGCATAGCGACCGAGCGGTTCAACAGTATGGCCGACGACGAGTCGGGCGCCATCCGTTATGCGATCAGGCTTCTGAACGCCGATGCGGAAATAAAGCTCACACCGTTTCTTGACGGAACGATACGGAACCGGGATTCCAACTACGGCGAGTCTTTCTGGGACGAAGTGTCTAAGGAAACTGCTTTCGCCAGGGGATGCCTCGTCCTGGAAACCAGGGCCAACCCTTTCGGCGTCGAGCGCTTTCAGGTAGCAACGGCCATGGCCTACGATTTATTTGTCAACGGCATCCGGCAGGATTTCAACGCCATTCCCGAAAAAAAAGAAAAGTACGTAGCCGGGCATGTGACGGTGAAGCTCGAAGCGGGGCAGGAGCTGGTTTTTGTCAAGTATGGCGTTAACCTTTCTTCCGCCAACTATGCAAGAGAAGAGCTGCCGGGTGCGGCGAACGCTCACGCAGACCGTCTCCGGGAAAAAAGCTACGGCGAGCTGAAGCACGCTCACATGTCTGTCTGGGCCGGAAAGTGGAAGCGGAATGACATTATAATCGAGGGCGACGTAGCGGCCCAGCAGGGTATCCGCTTCAATATCTTTCACCTCGAGCAAACTTACACCGGGGCTGATGCACGCCTTAATATCGGCCCGAAGGGATTTACCGGCGAAAAATACGGCGGCAGCACCTACTGGGATACCGAAGCGTATTGTATGCCGTTTTACCTGGCTACCGCCGACGCCTCCGTGGCGCGCAACCTGCTGGTTTACCGCCATCATCATCTGGGCAAGGCCATAGAAAATGCGGCTAAGCTCGGGTTTGCAGACGGCGCCGCGTTGTACCCGATGGTGACTATGAACGGCGAGGAGTGCCACAATGAATGGGAAATAACATTCGAGGAAATCCACCGGAACGGCGCCATTGCCTATGCCATATTCGATTATGTACGGTATACAGGCGACAAACGCTACCTCGCCGAATACGGATTGGAGGTACTGATCGGTATTTCGAGGTTCTGGAAGCAGAGATTCAGTTGGTCGGAGGCGAAAAAAGCCTACGTGATGCTGGGCGTAACCGGCCCCAACGAGTACGAGAACAATGTGAATAACAACTGGTATACGAACTATATCGCCAGCTGGACGCTCAGGTATACGCTGAGCGTGATGGATACCCTGGAAAAGGAGGATAGGGAAGCGCTCGATTCCATACTTGAGAAAACGGCTTTTGATTATCACGCCGGGCGCGCAGACTGGGAGAAGATCCTGGACAATACCTGGTTTCCTTATGACGCAGAGAGACAGGTGTTTTTACAGCAGGACGGCTTCCTGGATAAGGAACTTCTGACCGTAGCTCAGATTGCCGGGCACCGGCCCATTAACCAGAAGTGGTCGTGGGACAGGATCCTGAGGTCCTGTTTTATCAAGCAGGCCGACGTGCTGCAGGGAATGTACTTTTTCGAAGAAGATTTTTCAATGGAGCAGCTCAGGCGGAATTTTGAATTCTACGAGCCCATGACGGTTCATGAATCTTCGCTGTCGCCCTGCGTACACGCGATTCTTGCCGCAAAGCTTAATCTCAGGGAAAAAGCTTACGAGATGTACCTCCGTACCTCGCGGCTTGACCTGGATGACTACAACAACGACACCGAAGACGGCCTGCATATCACGTCAATGGCAGGAACATGGATGAGCGTCGTAAAAGGATTTGCCGGCCAGAGGGTGGTAGACGGAATGCTTTCCCTGACCCCCTTTGTTCCTGATAACTGGAGCTCCTATTCTTTCAGGATAGGCTTCAGAGGAACCCTGCTGAGCGTGAAGGTAACCGGGGAGAATACCGAAGTCAAAAGAATTTCCGGGGAACCGCTGGCAATACTTCTTAGCGGACAGGAATGTTTTGTGTAAAAGAAATACTGAGGCATGAAAATCGGACTCTTTTTCGGCTCATTTAATCCTATCCATACAGGACATCTCATCATAGCGCAGACGATGGCGACCGCTACCGACCTGGACAGGGTCTGGTTTATCGTAAGCCCGCAAAATCCGTTTAAGAAGTCGAAAAACCTCCTGCATGAATTTGACCGGCTGGATATGGTAGAGCGTGCAATAGCCGACAACCCCTTGCTTTCGGCTTCAGATATCGAGTTTCATATGCCCAAGCCAAGCTATACGATCGATACTATCGTCAGGATCCAGGAGAAGTTCCCCCAGCACGAGTTCAGGCTGATTATCGGCGAAGACAACCTGGCGCAGTTCGGCAACTGGAAAAACAGTGATAAAATACTCGAATATACTGGTCTGTATGTCTATCCAAGGCCTGGTTCGAAGGCGCATGGCTACAGGGAGCATCCACGCGTAAAATTCGTGGATGCCCCGCTGCTCGATATTTCGGCGACCTATATAAGGGAGTCGCTGGGTATGGGAAGGTCGGTCAGGTACCTTGTTCCCGAAGCGGTAGAGCAGATGATCCGTATCAGGAAGTTCTACCAGTAGCTATTCTTTGCTCAGGGAGTGACGGAACCTGAACAGGACTTTCCCCTTCGCGTCAGAAAGCACCAGCATGCCTTCCCGGAGCTCGTAGCCGGCCACATCCTCGATAATCTCGGTAAACTGGTTTTCGAGGTCCATGGCAGGGCCGGGACACATCATGAGCGTGCTGCGAAATTTGCTGAATTTGATTTTTCCAAGCGTATCGCCCGTTTCATACGGACCGGAAATAAGATTGCAGCCGCTGCTTCCGCTTGCCTGCTGGTCTTCACCGCTAAAAATAAGATGGGCTTCCCGGCCGAAATCCGACTTGAATTCACTGATATTCTTCCCGTTTATTTCACTAAGCCTCCAATAGGTATCGGTCAGCTTTTCCGGCTGCTTGCTTAATGCGTCCGATTCTACGGGCTGTTTGTCTTTGCCTACGGGAACTATCTTATTTTCCTGCACCAGGTAGGTTTTACCGTTGCCGGAGAGGGAAATTTCCCTTCCGTCGTTGTCCCAGGTAAAAGTACCCTCCGACCTGCTTACAGAATCGGCGGTTTTCTTTTCTTCAAGAAAATAGGCCTGACCGGTAGTAAGGGAAAGAATTTCCCCGTCGCCGGCATATACGCCCGCCCAATCGAGCGAGTTTTCACTCGTATGACCGTCAGGCGTGTCTTTAGACTGGTTACCGGAAGGACTGCATGCTGCGAAGAGAGCCGGGAGGAATATCCCGATATACAAAGCTGACTTTTTCATTTGTATAAAAGGTTTTAGCTATTAGGTGTTAGGTGTAAGGTTTTAGGTCCCTGAGACTTTGGCGTGAGTTTAGTCGAATATTCGTCGAAGTGACCGGGTTTGTGCGCCGCTAAAACCTAAAACCTTGCAGCTCATGGCTATTTCATGATGTATAGTGCAAGAGGTGAATGTAGTCTCAGTGGGGATGCGCCTCCGCTGTCCGCTGGCAGCATTTAGGTAATTTATCGTGGGCCGATTCCACCGCCGGCATATTGTCGGCATGGTAGCCGGTTTTGGCAATGGTCTCGCATATCTTCTCCTCCGAAGTCCGCCTGGGGTTATACCTGACCGTCATCACTTTATTGTCCAGGTTCAGGCTCGCTTCTTCGACCCCTTTGGAAAGTCCGAGGTTTCTCTCCAGGCGCGATTTGCACATTTTGCACTTGGCCGAAGTCTGGATTTTTACCTCTTTGGTGTCATTTCCAGGTCCTGCGTTCAGGAACCCGGTCGTAAGAAAAAGCGCTATCAATAAGCTTGCGATTTGTTTCATGAGATTATATGTGTTTTAAGTTGTCGATTAATAAACTATACTGCTTACTTCCCCACTTTATCCAGCGCGATCCTGGGCAGGCTCCCGCTGCTTTTATACGCAGCCGGAGACATGCCGGTAGCTTTC
>MEDT01000223.1 GCA_001724175.1 Cytophagaceae bacterium SCN 52-12
TGAAGCTCGTCCCGAGCACCCTCGTGCGAAGGTGCCTGCTGTATACAATAAAAGGTAGCAGCGAATCGGGAGTTACCTCAAAGAAAACTTCTCCGGTCATTGTAATACGCCGTTCCTGACCGGTAAACTCTTCCGGGTAGGTAAGAGAAGACCCGGGATGAAGCCACGCCGTGCTCCCGTCAGGCAGTACGACGCGCCGGATATTTTTTTCCTCGTTTTCGACTGTAAGAGGAGAGGCGATTTTTACCAGGGGATCAGCAGCCTGCCGGAAGTAGCCGGAGACGAACCAGGAAAGCCCTGCCACCAGGATAAAAAGTGCGGCAACGCCTGCCAATGTATAGGGTGTGGGTATGCGAACATACCGTTTCGGAGCTGCAGCCCGTTTATGAGCATGAATGTTTTCCCTTATTTTTTTCAATAGAACCGACCTGAGCTTTTCTTTTTCCGATTCCGACAAGAATGCCAGAAGGTCTGCTTCGTGCTCAAATGATGCGTACCACTTTTCCACCGAATGCTTTTCATCCTCCGTACATTCGTCATTTATATACTTCCGAATGAGACTCCTGAGTTTTTCTCCTTCCATACCTGCCTTATATCTGGTTAAGGGTGCTTGTATGTTATAGGTCAGGTAGGAGAGGCGCACCCCCCAGTCTCAGGGCTTTTTTTTAGAAAAAAGCTGGTTGCCGGGTAGTTTCCGGGCAACGGGATCAGCGCAGCAGCATAATCCATATAAAGGAGATCAGATCTCCCAGGTGCATTCGCAGGGTCTGGAGTGCCCTTGTAATGTGATTTTCAACAGTCTTTTCCGAAATATTCAATTCTGCAGCTATTTCCCGGTGATTCTTGTATTCATACCGGCTTAATATAAAAACCTTGCGGCATTGGGGAGGGAGCGCAGAAATGAGCCTGTCGAGGCGTCCTGTAAGCTCCCTGAGAAATATGGCTTCTTCTGTCGTATTCCTGCTGTCCGGACCATCCGGCTCTGTTTGAGCCCGGTAGCGGGCCCTGACGCCATCTTTCTCAATCTGGTTCAGCGTCCGGTAGCGCACTGCCGTGTGAAGATAGGCTGCGGGAGAGGAATGTATTTTCCGCTCGTGCCTGTGGATCCATAATTCGGTAAATACGTCCTGTACAATTTCGCTGGCAGATTCAGCGTTCTTAATTCTCTTGAACGCATTGCTGAACAGCTGCGCCCAATAGCGATTGTAGATGGTCTCAAAAGATTTCTCATCGTCTGCCGACAGCAGATCGAACAACTCTTCATCTGTATATGACTGGTAGTTGCGCATAAGTTCCCGGAGACGAAAGTGGAGCTGGCTACGAATTTATGTTAAATATAGATTTATGACAACTCGCATCCCGGTCTTGCAGCCGGCAGGGATTTCGTTGAAACAAAAAAAACCGCATTCCTGTAGCAGAAATACGGTTTGGTGGAGAATATCGGATTCGAACCGATGGCCTCTACAATGCCATTGTAGCGCTCTAGCCAACTGAGCTAATCCCCCATTGGGCTGCAAATATGCTATTTTGCCGGTGGATATCAAAACTTCGGAAAATTTTTTTGCGATGCATCTTACACTATATAATATAAGCGGGCGATGCAGGTACAGTTTCTGCGCGACAAATGGGTATATCGTGGCGTCCAACCCGCTTTATAAGGCGCAGAGCAGAAATAGTGCCCTGATTTACCCGGTACCTGGATATTTTAAAAGAACTAAGAATGAAATAGCCATGAGCAGTCAGAAATCAGCTATCGGCTCGTTTGCGCGCAAGTGGTACTCCACCGCGGCGGGGCCGCCCAGGCCGTCGATGAACCCTTCGACAGGCTCAGGGGCCACCCTTCGACAGGCTCAGGGACAAAGGGGCTGATTGCTGACTGCTGAAAGCTGATAACCTTTTTATACACATGAAATACGCCTGGATAATGATGGGATTTGGTTTGTTGGCATCGTGCGCAGCTCCTCAGGAAAGCGCCATCAGGTTTATGATCGGCAGCACCGACAGGTCGGATTCCTCCGGAGTCCATTTTGCCACTCTGAACCCGGAGACGGGAGAAATTGCCTTTAAAGGGTTTACAGCGACGGCCCCGTCACCGGGCTATATTGCTTTTTCGTCCGATAAGAAGGCGCTGTTCGTGGTGACGGGCGATAACAAGATCAGCAGCTACGGTTTTGCTGACGGGGAGCTCACATTCATTAACTCCCAGCCGGCTGAAGGGTTGAATCCGTGCCATGTATCCGTCCATCCGTCAGGAGAAATGGCTTTCCTGGCCAATTACAGCGACGGCAGCTTTTCAGCTTACGGGATAGAAGAAGGTTTTCGGCTTACTCCTGCCGTTTATACCGAAAAATATGAAGGCAGCGGCCCTAACGAGGGCCGTCAGAAGTCTCCTCATGCGCACTGCGCAGTAGTTACGCCCAACGGGAAATATGTATATGTAACTGACCTCGGAACTGATAAGGTGATGAATTATGTTATAGATGCCTCAGACAGAAAAACTGAACCCAATGCTGCGCAGCCGTTTTTCTCTGTAAAGCCCGGAGCCGGTCCGAGGCATCTGGCGGTTCATCCCGACGGGAAGTGGCTGTACCTGATCAACGAGCTCGACGCTACAGTTACCGCCGCTTCCATAGCGGAAAACGGTTCCCTGACGGAGCTCGCCACCTATCCCACCCTTCCGGCCGGTTATGCGGAACCGGGTAATACCAGCGCGGCGATAAGGCTCCATCCCAACGGGAAGTTCGTGTATGTTTCGAACCGGGGCTACGATGCGGTCCACGGCTTCCGGATAGAAGCGGACGGCACCCTGACGAAGGTAAACGAGGTGCGGGAGAAAATTGCCGCTCCCAGGGATTTTAACCTTGATCCGTCCGGGAAGTTCATGGTGGTAGGCAACCAGAAGACGAATGATCTGACCTTGCTGACAGTAGACCCGGAAACGGGGGTGCTTACGTACAAGTCGACTTCGGGAAATATTGCCGGCCCGAGCTGTTTCGAGTTCTTTTGAAAGCGGGCGTAAAGCCCGGTTTTATATAAAGCGGCAGATTTATATAAAGTAGGATGGCGCAATGAGTAAGAAAAGAACAGGTCTGACTTTTGCTATTCCGAACCGGGCCCGAAGGCGTATTTTTTAAGACTGTTCAGGTGGCAGGATGGGATAGAAAATTTGATTTTGCGGTTTCAACCTGCTATATTTCACCGGATTTTAAGGCTTTTTAGTGCTTGGATTTGGATTTTTTTTAGGCTCAAAAAAACGGCGAAAACGGCAGCTTTTTTATCAATAGGTTGATTTATAGTGACTATGTCAATTTTTTTTAATGAAAAACCGTTCTTTTGACACCTTATCGGATCAGATCCAAGTAGGATTTTTTATCATTTTTAATAATATAACCTGAATGTTACTTTTTATTAACCTTAAAAACCATACTTTTGGGGTCAGTTAACCTCGCTAATCGGAAGAAAATTTTATTTTTATCAGCTAACACAAATTTTTGTATTTTTTGCAAACAAAACTCTAATTAAATTTAATCAATTTGTAAGTAATGGCGACAAAAGCGACTTCTCCAGCGCAGGCTAAGCCTGCTGAAAGTAAGGGTTCAGGTGGTTTGAATCCAGCTTGGGTAATACCTCTTTTATTTATTATTGCTGTATGTTTCTATCAATTCGTCTTAGGTGCTCCTGACAACTTCGAAGGCGGGGATAATACAAAGCAGCCTCTCCCAGGGAATTACTATGGGATGGTATACCATGGAGGACCGGTGGTACCAATTTTGATTACATGTTTTCTGACAGTTATAGTTTTTTCTATCGAGCGTCTGTTCACACTGTCTAAAGCAAGCGGGAAAGGAAATGCAGATGCTTTTGTTCGCAAAATCCGTTCTCTTCTGGACAAAGGCCAGATTGATGAGGCGATCAAAGAGTGTGACAAGCAAAAAGGCTCTGTAGGGAATGTCATCCGCACAGGCTTGCTGAAATACAAGCAGCTTGCTGACGATGTAAGCCTTAACAAAGAGCAAAAGCTGGCCGCTCTCCAGAAGGAGATCGAAGAGGCTACCACTCTTGAGCTTCCCATGCTTCAGAAAAACCTTACCATTATAGCTACCCTCGCATCGGCCTCTACGCTTTTTGCGCTTTTGGGAACTGTACTTGGTATGATCCGCGCTTTCGCAGCTTTGGGTACCTCGGGTCAGCCTGACTCCGCTGCGCTTGCAACCGGTATCTCTGAAGCTTTGATCAACACGGCGATCGGTATCGGTACAGCTGCTCTTGCTACTGTATCCTACGCTTACCTGAACAGCCGCGTTGACGATCTTACCTACACTATCGATGAAATCGGGCTGAGCTTGCAACAAAGCTTCGCTACGTATCATTCGTAATTGGTGCAGGTAATAAATTATAAAACGTAAACCACCATATAGACTATGGGAAAAGTAAGGCCTAAGAAGTCTGCTCCGCATACCGATATGACGGCGATGACTGACGTGGCGTTCCTGTTGTTGACGTTCTTTATCATGACGGCGACATTCAAGAATAACGATGCGGCAGAAATCAGTACACCGTCGTCCATCTCACAGATCAAGGTGCCTGATGAAGATATTATGATCATCAGCATCGACCCTAAGGGGAAGGTATTTTTCGGAGTGGATGCTATGCCTACGAGGGCAGCGATGCTGGAAAACATAGCGGCGGTCAAAGGATTGTCGTTTACTGATGAAGAAAAGTACAAGTTTTCGATTCAACCGAACTTTGGTTTTCCAGTAGCCCAGTTAAAAAGCTGGCTGAGTATGCCTCCTGATCAGATGAACAAAGTCGATCAGCCGGGTATAGTGGTAGATTCTACCGGTGTCAGTGAGCTGGCTGATTGGGTGTTTGCTGCCCGTAAGGCGAATCCTAAGCTTCGTATCGCGCTCAAAGGCGACAATGCAGCTAAGTTTCCGGTGTTTAAGGATGTACTGGCTAACATCCAGTCCCAGAACATCAACAAATTTAACCTGATCACATCGTCAGAAGAACCTCCTGCCGGCTTTAAGACGGATGCACCGGCGGCAGCTCCTCAGGAGTAATCCGGGCGAAAAATTATTTAGGAATCTGTTTTATCGATATAAGTAAGAGAAAATGGCAGAAATAGACACCTCCGGTGGGGGTGGGCACGGGAAAGGCGGCGGCAAAGTTCGCGGCAAGAAAATGTCCACCCGGGTCGATATGACTCCAATGGTTGATTTGGGCTTCCTTTTGATCACCTTCTTTATGTTGGCGACAACCATGAGCAAGCCCACCTCCATGACCCTGTCCGTCCCGCATAAGGAGAAAGACGAGAGCCGTAAGGATACGGAGCCGTTGAAGGCCTCAAAGGTGCTTACCATCTTTATGGGAAAGTTCAATGATGTTTACCTCCTGGACGGAATTGCGGCCGATGACGAAAAAGCTCCGGAAGCCCTGCAGAAAGTAGGTTACGGCAGCGAGTTGAGGGACGCGATCTTCAAGGCAAAGCAAAGGGTGAATTCAAGCTTTCCAGTCGAAGAAGACGGGCTGGAACCATTTGTTGCGGTTATTAAACCTACTCCGGTCTCAACCTACAAGAACCTTGTGGATGTGCTGGATGAGATGGCCATAACCAAGACCAAACGATATGCGATGGTCGATAATCTTACCGACAGCGAAAAGAAACTGCTCGGAGATAAGATAGCCCCTTAAGCATTCGTTGTAGTGTGTAAATATTAAAATTTTAACACGTAAAAATCATGTCAGAAATCAGCCGCGGTGCTACACTTGATGACATAGTGTTTGCAAATCGCAATAAGGCATACGGTGCCTATGCCCTCCGTAAGGGATATAGGGGCGTAGTGACCAAGGCTACTATAATTGGGGCATCGATTTTTCTTCTTGCCATGTTTGCGCCTAAATTGCTGGACAAGCTTGGGCTTAAAGAGGAGAAGCAGGAGGTGATGGTAGAGATGAACCTGATGGACATCGCGCCGCCGCCTATTGACGAAAACGAGCCGCCACCCCCTCCGCCACCCCCTGTCGAGCAGCCGAAGGTCGAAACTGTTAAGTTCTTGCCCCCCGAGGTGAAGAAGGATGAGGAGGTGCCGCAGGAATCGCCGCCTCCCACAGTAGAAAAACTGGAGGTTGCCGTAGCTGCTTCGGAGACGCAGGAAGGAGATCCCAATGCGACGGAGCTTATTATCGCTCCTGAAGCGATCGCCGCTCCCGGTAAAGGAGAAGTGATCGAAGCCGCACCGGCAGAGGAGAAGATATTCACGGCGGTGGAACAGAACCCGGAGTTCCCGGGAGGAACAAGTGAAATGTACAAGTACCTCCAGAAGAACATTAAGTATCCGGGTGCTGCCTCCAGGGCTAATATCCAGGGAAGGGTATTCCTGCAGTTTGTAGTAAATACAGACGGCAGTATTACCGACGTGGAAGTAGTGAAAGGGGTAGGTTTCGGTTGTGACGAAGAGGCGATGAGAGTGGTAAAGAGCATGCCTAAATGGAAGCCGGGACGCCAGTCCTGGTGGAGCCATAGGTGAAATACCACCCTGTTGTTTTCTGATGTCTAACCTCGATCCATGAAACTGGATCAGGGACCCTCT
>MEDT01000224.1 GCA_001724175.1 Cytophagaceae bacterium SCN 52-12
GTTTTCGAGGTCATATTCAACGCAATACAATATTCCCGCTCCGGTAATTCATTCCTGGAAACGATGCTGCTCCGGCATGACGACAGCCTTCCTCTGAAAGCTGCAGCGGCAATCGTCCCGGAAGAACAGATGCCGGAGCTTTCCGGCGGAATTGCTTTAAAAGACTGGCACGACAGCTTCCTGGCACAGCCCCGGATGTTTATAAGAACCCGGAAACCGGGAGTTCCAGCGCGGTTACAGGTAGCCGGAATATCGTATTCAAAATGTGCGGAGGAAGACGGCGGGCTATCCTCCCCTACCTGCCTCGCCCTGCCTAACGGTACAAATCTTGAAAACGTTCTTCCTGCAAGTGATTATGTCGTCCAGGACCGGGCATCACAGCAGACTGTACATTTCCTCCTGGAAAACTGCGATCCAAAGCCTGGAATGAGGATTTGGGATGCCTGCGCGGGAGCCGGGGGAAAATCGCTGATGATAACCGACCTGGTACCGGGCGTCAGAATACTCGCTACCGATATACGCACAAGCATCCTCGGCAACCTGACCTGGAGATTCAGACGATACCGCCTTCCTGTTCCGAAAACAGCCGTAGCCGACGTTTCAGAGCCTGCCGGTCTTCAAAAGGCAATCCCCCCGGGGCCATTCGACCTGGTTGTCTGCGACGTTCCCTGCTCAGGTAGCGGCACATGGGCACGTACGCCCGAGCAATACCATTTCTTCAGGAGAGAATCGCTGGAAACCATGCGCGAAAGGCAGCTGAAGATCACGTCAAATGTGGCGCCTTTCTTGAAACCCGGCGGGATGCTGGCTTATATAACCTGCTCTGTTTTCAAAGAGGAAAATGAGGCTGTCATGAGGGAAATTGCTGCGGGCCATGGTCTTGAAATTGCGGCTATGAAGCTGATCGACGGGACAAAAAGCGGGGCCGATAGCATGTTCATCGCCCTCCTGCGAAAATAGCTGCGCGGTTCGGCAACGCCCGTTTCTATTCCTGGACGTTCCTGATCACGTTCTTGATATTCAGCTCGATAATCTGTCCCATAGAGCGGCAGTTGAGGTACTTTTTGTCATTAAAATACAGGGCCAGTCCCGTTCTCAGTTCATCGACCTTTTCAGGAGTGGAAGTATAATCCAGTATGGACACGTCGCGCAGGGCAGCCAGCCGGTGCCGCTCGCTCCGTACCTGGTAGATAATGCTGGAGTGTTCCTCCTGCTGGTACTGCCTGACGGTCTTTTCCGTCAGGTATTCCATAGCCAGCTTTACATAAGCATAGTTTTCTTTGAAAAACTGGGGCATATAGATCTTCGGGTTCCCTTCGTAAAACTGCTGGTCGAAATCAATGGCCCGCAGCTTAAACTGGAAGTCATCAAAATCGGGCGTGATCTGCATGACGAAGTTATACGCCCGCATATCGCCCAGAAGTGTGATCAGGCAGCGCTCGTTGAATTTCACAAACTCTTTGGCGACCCTGGTCATGTTGTAGTCGGGGTGGTTCAGCCTGGTCTTGGCAAATACATCGCCGGGAATACCTGCGATATGCTCTTCTATGAGAGTCTCTCCGTCTACCACATAGTTGACCTGGTTGGGAGTCAGGATTTCCTCAAGCTCCAGTCCGTAGATCCGCGAGGTATCTGATCTCTTGATATAAAAGTAATCGTATACGTCATTCAGCCTGTTCACGATCTTCACCCTGAAAGGGTTCGAGTTGCCGAACATGCAATAGTCGACCCGCTCAATGTATTTGTGCTCGACCAGCCGGAGATTACCCGACGCTTTCAGCATGGCATACGCCATTTTTAACCCGTCGTGGATGCGCTTCAGCTCGTTGCCCGGGTACAGGGGACTTTGCCAGAGCGTATCCCGGTCAAATTTATCCAGGACCGGGAACGACTCGTTGAACTGCATCAGGTCGTGGTAGCTGATCGGCAGCCTTTTCTCACGCTGGTAGGTGCGCAGGTATTTTCTCAGCTCCTGGCTTACCGGTATAATAGGCTTTTTTCTAGAAATAGTGACGTTGTCTATCTCCATCGCTATGCACGCTTAGGTCAATAGCAATTTAACGCTTTTTTGGCACATCAGCTAATTCATCCCAGCGACGGGAAAGACATCCCCCTGATCCGGCTGTAGAGCTCGACCGCGTACAAATCGGTCATACCCGATACATAATCCAGCACCGCCATGATCTTCGAATAGGCATCCGGCTGATCCGTATAGAACTGCCGGGGCATGAGGTCCACCAGCTTCTGCTGGTAAGAAGTCTTTTTATCGTTTACATAGGCCGGTATGAACTCCTGGAGCAGCCCGCCTATAACCTTATAGCCGGCCACTTCTATCTGCACCACAGTAGAGTGATTATAAATCTGCTTCCGGGATATCTCCTTGATCCGTTTGACGGCACCCAGGTACGGTTCCCTGACCCTGTCGATGAGGGCAAAGTTAAAATCACCTGCCAGCAACGCTTCCTGCTCATTGTAAAAGACATCCGAGCACTCTGATATCAGCTTGCTGATGGCCTTGGCCCTGAGCAGGCCTATTTTAGCCTCGTAGTCTTCAATGTCTTCCAGGCGCTCTTTCATGCCGGCATCGTTGCAGACGGGCAGCAGCAGGTCTTCTACCTCGCGATAGGACAGGATTTTAAGCCGGTGAGCATCTTCAAGGTCGATAATATTATAGCAGATATCGTCGGCCGCCTCGACCAGGTAAACCAATGGATGGCGCTTATAAACCAGGTGCGGCCCCTCAGCCTGCTCCAGCCCGAGCTCCACCGCAAGCAATCGGAAGTCCTCCTGTTCCGCGTCAAAAAAACCGTATTTCTTCTTATAAATCAGTGCCTTGTCGTGACCTGCTATGGACGCGCAGGGATATTTCGCAATAGCCGCAAGGGTCGAATAGGTCAACGAAAAGCTGCCCTGTCCCTTGCCTTTAAAGGAGTGCGTCAAAATACGGAAAGCATTGGCGTTCCCTTCAAATCTTGTCAGGTCAGACCACTGCTGCGCGGTAACCTCCTGCCGGAACTTCATCCCCTCTCCTTCCGCGAAATAATGCGAGATGGCCGACTCTCCCGAATGGCCGAATGCCGGGTTTCCCAGATCATGGGCCAGGCATGCAGAAGCCACTATGTTCCCGGTCTCGCTGATCAGCGGGAGCTGCCGGTCGACGTCCGGGTTTTCCCTTTTGAGCCTGTTGTAAAATATCCTCCCCAGCGATCTCCCCACGCTGGCCACTTCCAGGCTATGCGTCAACCGGTTATGCACGAATATACTTCCCGGCAAAGGGAATACCTGGGTCTTGTTCTGAAGTCTTCTGAAAGGAGAGGAAAAGATCAGCCGGTCGTAGTCGCGCTGGAACTCCGACCTTGCTTCTTCATGATCCAGGGAAGCTGCTTTTGCGCTGCCCCATCGTTTTGCCGATAATAGTTGTTCCCAATTCATTTGTCTGGCTTTACCGCGCAAAACTAACAGGATAAAGCCTTTCTGCAAAGGCCGGCCAGGAGAGGCATGAGCCGGCAGAGAGGCGGAGCAGTAAAAAGCAGGCAGCCGTTGCTTTGGAAAACTAAAGCCTTTTTACATGAACTCACCCGGCTCCGTTTCGCATCAGCCTGCAAAATTCACCGAAAACAAATATATCGTCACCCTGGTGTTTGTCACCTCCCTGTTTATGTTATGGGGCATAGCCATGACCATGGGCGATGTCCTGAACAAACACTTTCAGAATGTGCTCGGCGTAAGCAAGTCTGAATCGGGCCTGGTCCAGTTTTCAATTTTCGGCGCCTATGCGGTTATGGGGATCCCGGCAGGAATTTTCATGAAGCGGTTCGGCTACAAAAACGGCGTTCTGCTCGGGCTGTCGTTATATGCGCTGGGAGCTTTTCTTTTTACGCCGGCCGCAAACGCCGGCTCGTTCGGCTTTTTCAGGTTTGCGCTTTTTGTACTGGCCTGCGGGCTGGCGACGCTTGAAACCGTTGCCCACCCGTTTGTAGCCGGGCTCGGTCCGCAGCCTACCAGCGATCAGCGGA
Organism: Cytophagaceae bacterium SCN 52-12; assembly: GCA_001724175.1. Classification (GTDB taxonomy): domain Bacteria; phylum Bacteroidota; class Bacteroidia; order Cytophagales; family Spirosomataceae; genus Ravibacter. The sequence continues at coordinate 4,017 of MEDT01000224.1, forward strand.
TCAATTTCGCGCAGTCATTCAACGGGCTCGGGGCGGTTATCGGTCCTCTCATCGGCGGGTATTTCATTCTGAATGTCGCAGAAGGGGCCGGCAACGACCTGACTTCCGTCAAGGTCCTTTACCAGGTGATCGGCGGGGTCATCCTGCTGATCGCGATCGCTTTTTCATTTGTCAGCGTACCGCCCGTAGAAAATGCCCATGCACCTGCGGCGGGAGATGAAGCAGGTGACGGCGAACCTGCTGATTCACTCAACCGTCCCCATTTCAAATGGGCCGTCGCGGCACAGTTCTTCAACACGGCAGCCCAGGGAGGCACCTGGGCTTTTTTCATCAATTACGGAGTGGAAAAAATGCATCTGAGCGCCCGGGATGCCGCCTATTACTTTGCATTAAGCATGGTGCTGATGATGGCAGGGCGATTCATAGGGACCTTTATGATGCGATTTATTGCGCCGAACAGACTCCTGGCCGGGGCTGCCCTGGGCAACATGATCATGTGCGTGCTCATCGCACAAAACTTCGGCTGGATTTCTTTTATCGCCCTGCTTATGCTCAATTTCTTTTTCAGCATCATGTTCCCGACCATTTTCAGTCTCGGGCTGAAAAACATGGGCGAAAAGACCGAGCAGGCGTCGTCATTCCTTGTCATGGCAGTTGTAGGCGGCGCATTGTTTCCGCCTGTGATGGGAAAGCTCGCGGATGCGGACATCGCCCGGGCCTATTACCTGCCGATTGTCTGCTATGCGGTCATCTTTGCTTTCGGCTACCGGTTTTACAGGGCCAGGTAACGGTCATATGCGCCGGCTATACGTTTACAGCCGGCGCTCACAGTTATTTACCCCATGCTACTGCGGTTTGCTGCTGCTCTCCCAGTCCCTCGATACCCAGCTTCACCACATCTCCGGGCTGAAGGTACAACGGGGGCGTCATCCCCAATCCTACCCCTTCAGGAGTACCGGTAGTGATGATATCTCCCGGCAAAAGCGTCATAAACCCGCTCAGGTAGCTGATCAGGTGAGCGACATTGAAGATCATGTCGGAAGTATTGGAATCCTGGAACATTTTATCATTCACAGACAGCCACAGCCGCAAATTCTGCGGATCGCTGATTTCGTCGGCGGTGACCAGGTAAGGACCGACCGGCGCGAAGGTATCGCAGCTTTTGCCTTTCACCCATTGGCCGCCGCGTTCGAGCTGAAACGCACGCTCCGAATAATCGTTATGAACCGCATAGCCGGCTACATAGCTCAGCGCATCCGCTTCGTCTACATAGCTTGCCTTTTTGCCAATGATCACGGCCAGCTCCACCTCCCAGTCCGTCTTTATCGAATTGCGCGGGATCACCACGTCGTCGTACGGTCCTACCAGCGCAGAGGTCGACTTGAAAAAAATAATCGGCTCCTTGGGGATCGCCGCCCCCGATTCTGCCGCGTGCTTGGCATAGTTCAACCCTATGCAGACTATTTTTGAAGGACGCGCTATACAGGAGCCATAGCGGAAGCCCGCTTCCAGCACCGGGGCGGAATCCGCGTTATCTTCCAGCCACGCAGCCAGCCTTTCCAGGCCGTTGCCGGCAAAAAAAGCCTCGGTATAATCTTCTCCGAAAGCAGACACGTCGATCAGGCGACCGTCGGCAAGCGCCACTCCGGGTTTCTCATTCTCGTAAGCACCAAAACGGAATAGTTTCATTTGTACAAAAGGTTTGAGCTATTAGCTGTTAGGCGTTAGCAGTTTTATTCATCACTGGCCCCGCCTGGGCGGCCCCGCCCGGGCGGCGTACAGCTTATGGCTAAAACCTAATACCTGACAGCTAATGGCTATTCATGTGAAAAATATATATTAAATTAGTTATTAAGATGGACAAATCCTCCGTCGATCAGGTAGTCGGCGCCGGTGATAAAGCCCGCTTCGTCCGAACAGAGGTAGACGGCAAGGGCAGCGACTTCCTCGGGTTTTGCCATCCTCCCGATCGGTTGGGTTTTAGACAGCTTTTCGAACATTTCCTCTTCCCGGCCGGGATAGTCCCGGGCCAGATATCCGTCTACAAACGGCGTATGCACCCTGGCGGGAGAGATGCTGTTGCACCTGATATTCTCTTTAAGGTAATCTTTCGCTACCGAAAGCGTCATGGTATAAATAGCACCCTTTGTAGTGGAATAGGCGAAACGGTCGGGAATACCCACGGTGGCTGCAATGGAAGCCGTATTCAGGATCACCCCTCCGCCCGATGCCAGAAAGTGAGGTATCGTGGCATATATGCAATTGTATACGCCTTTGATGTTGACGCTGATCACCCGGTCGAAATCCGCTTCCTCCGTAGTGTGCGCCTTCCCGACATGGGCAATACCGGCATTATTGACCAGTATGTCTATTTTCTTTCCTGATGCGATCTTGTTGATAACAGACAGTACGTCAGCCTGTTTTGACACATCGAGCGCGTGGGCATAAGCCTGGTGACCCGAAGTGGCCAGCTCTTCCGCCGCCGCTTCAGCGCTCTCTAAATTTAACTCCAGTATATGCACTTCGGCTCCCTGGCTGGCGAAAAGCCTGGACATAGCCAATCCGA
>MEDT01000225.1 GCA_001724175.1 Cytophagaceae bacterium SCN 52-12
TATTTCAAGGTATTCATCCTCGGTAAGGAAGTCAAGCTGCTTCACGCCGTCTTCCTCCTTCACGCCCGGCTGCACGACCACATACCGCTCGTAATAGATGATCTGGTCAAGCTTCTTGGTCGACAGCCCGAGCAGGTAGCCGATTTTGTTAGGAAGGCTCCTGAAATACCAGATGTGTGCAACAGGCACTACCAGCTCGATATGCCCCATGCGCTCGCGACGTACCTTTTCTCGGTTACCTCGACCCCGCAACGGTCACAAATGATGCCTTTGTAGCGAATACGCTTGTATTTACCGCAATGACATTCCCAGTCCTTCACCGGCCCGAAAATCCGCTCGCAGAACAAGCCGCCCATTTCCGGCTTGTAGGTGCGGTAGTTGATGGTCTCGGGTTGGGTAACCTCACCATACGAGCTTTCCAGGATCGATTCCGGCGAGGCCAGACTGATGGTGATGCTGGAGAAGTCACTGTTTAGTTTTTTATTCTTTTTAAAAGACATAACCTTTTGAATTATTACGAAAGCATGTTTATCCGGACACCTGGCCTGTGCGTGGTCTTACCCGCCGCATATTCCGGGTGTCGCTTCATTTAAAACCCTGTCAAAAAGCGTACGCTCATATTCGAAAATCAGTTCGAATGCGATAAAATGCCGTTTTCCTTAATAAACGATATTAAAGTCTCCGCCACTTTCCTGTGTCCCAGGACATTGATATGCGGATCGAGCAAAAAATAATCCGTCGGTTCGAGACCGATCTTGCTCATATCCAGCCAATGTATGTTCAGCTCAGGGGTAGCTGCAACCTTTTCCAGCTGCCTGGTCAGGTCTTCGGGATATGCCGAATCGAGGTCGTAAAGCACTATCTCGCCGTGATATCGCTCACGGACGGAACGAAGCACCTTATCGAGATAGACACCGTGATCGTCCCCGACAGACTCTTCTCCCGCTTCTGCCTTACCGGACTTCTGCATGCTGTTGAGCCAGTCGGCAAAACCGGTAGACATCATAGTCCCCCTGAACAGCCAGTAGACATGTTTAAAAGGATAATAGTTTTTAAACAGCACATTCATACGGGCGTACAGCTCATAGCCTTCTTTCAGGTCCTTTTCCGGGGCAAGCTGCCCTCCGTTCCGGGAAAACATATAATTCTCAACAAGATCGTTCGAGCAATACTGTATAAACACCACTTTACAGGAGTCGAGTTTAAGCCGGTCCATCAGGATCCTTTCTCTTGCGGTCCCATATGAGGAAATCCCCGCATTAAGAGCAGAAACATTCGTCCCTTTCTCAAACAACGTGACAAACGAATCCTCCCGGTCGACCCCCCAACCCATTGTATAGGAATCTCCGAGGAAAAGTACCTCGGGGTAGTCAAGAGAAGCTTCGTCATCACGGAAACCTGCCGAATTGATGTTCAAAATACTGCTGAATTCAAGGTTGTTAAAATGATGCATTCCCGGTTTGAACAGGTATTGCAGCCTGGGATCGAAATAGCTCGCCGACTTGTCGAACTGGACGCTATTCATAAATCCCCGGTTGTAGACCAGAGACAAAAACTGCCTGAGCTTCGGGGGAGTTCTGCGGATCTGCATGGTTCCTATTGCCTGAAAGAATACTGCAAGTCCAATTTCAAACAAAATCAGGGCCACCACACCGTAAACTCCCCTAAACCCCAGCAATTTCGAGAGACCCGAAGCAATGAGCAGGAAACCGAGGCTGACCACGATCACAAAAACATGGATCAGCGCATCATGTGACTGGAAGACTTCCGATCTGAATAACGTAACGGATAGCAGTAAAACTCCTAATGCGATCCATATCAGATTGATTTGCCCTCTACTCATTAAAATCTGTCTCTAGGCTACTTAAACTTTATTCCAGTGTGATTTCAAGAGCCAATCCTCTCAGCTCGTGAACCAGTACGTTAAATGACTCAGGGATACTCGGCTTCGGAAGATTCTCTCCTTTTACTATCGCTTCGTATGCCTTGGCTCTACCCACCACATCATCCGATTTTACGGTAAGGATTTCCTGGAGAATATGCGAAGCTCCGAACGCCTCAAGCGCCCATACTTCCATTTCCCCGAAGCGCTGTCCTCCGAACTGGGCTTTTCCTCCCAACGGCTGCTGCGTAATGAGCGAGTATGGCCCGATCGAACGGGCGTGCATCTTGTCATCGACAAGGTGCCCCAGTTTAAGCATATAGATAACCCCGACTGTAACCGGCTGATCGAACAGCTCGCCTGTCAGACCGTTGTAAAGCGGTGTGCGCCCCAACGACGGAAGTCCCGCCTCTGTCAGCTCCGCTTCCACTTCTTCTTCCGACGCACCGTCGAATATAGGGGTAGCGTACCTGCGGCCAAGCTTCAGACCGGCCCATGCCAGGATCGTTTCGTAGATCTGCCCGATGTTCATCCGCGAAGGTACCCCAAGCGGGTTAAGCACGATGTCGACCGGGGTTCCGTCTTCGAGGAACGGCATGTCTTCATCCCGCACGATACGGGCCACGACGCCTTTGTTCCCGTGGCGGCCCGCCATCTTATCACCCACTTTCAGCTTACGCTTCTTGGCGATATAGACTTTAGCGAGTTTCACGATGCCCGCAGGCAGCTCATCACCGACCTCCAGGGCAAAGCGCTCTCTTTTGAAACGTCCCATCAGCTCGCTTCTGCGGGCCAGGTAGTTCCGCACCAAAGCAGAAACCAGGCCGTTGAGGTGAGCATCTTCCGTCCAGTTGTCGGTCAGGATGTCTGCCAGGAGGTTCACTTCCTCGGGCACTGCATACTGGCTTTCATCCCGGTATGGGTTCGCATTCGGGAAAATGGCTTCGGTAATATTCTTTTTAGTGAATTTAACCCCTTTCGACAGCAGCTCGTTGCCGAACTTATGCCTGACACCCTGGCTGGTATAGCCGTCGAGCAGCGTGGTAAGCTTTTCGATCATCACTTCCCTGACAGCAGAGAGATCCTGGCTGTATTTCTTGAGAAGCTGCTTCAATTCGTCCTTATGCTTGGAGCGTTCTTCTTTCGACGGGCGTGAGAATAATTTCGTATCGATGACCACCCCTTTCATCGAAGGCGGCGCCTTCTTGGAAGCGTCCTTCACGTCTCCGGCCTTGTCGCCGAAGATCGCGCGAAGAAGCTTTTCTTCCGGCGTCGGATCCGATTCTCCCTTCGGAGTGATCTTACCGATCAGGATATCTCCTTCTTTCACCTCGGTCCCGACGCGGACGATACCGTTTTCGTCGAGATTCTTCACTGTTTCCTCACTCACGTTAGGGATCTCCGCGGTAAGCTCTTCTTCACCGCGTTTTGTATCCCTTACCTCCAGCTCGAATTCTTCGATGTGAATAGAGGTGAAGATATCGTCGCGTACTACCTTTTCAGATATTACGATCGCATCTTCAAAGTTATATCCCTGCCATGGCATGAATGCCACGAGCAGGTTGCGTCCGAGCGCAAGCTCTCCTCCTTCCGTTCCGTAGCCTTCGCAAAGCACCTGGCCTGCCGACACCTTCTCGCCTTTCAGAACCAGAGGCTGAAGATTAAGACAGGTATCCTGGTTGGTCCGGCGGAACTTAACGAGATCGTAGGTTTTCACAGCGCTCTGGAAGCTTACCAGGTCGTCTTCCGCCGTGCGGTCATACCTGATGACGATCTTGGTGGCATCTACAAAATCCACTACGCCTTCTCCCTCGGCCACGATCAGCGCTCTCGAGTCCATGGCCACGCTCTTTTCGAGGCCGGTTCCCACGATAGGAGCCTGCGGGCGCAGCAAAGGCACCGCCTGACGCTGCATGTTGGATCCCATCAAGGCCCGGTTGGCATCGTCATGCTCGAGGAAGGGGATCAGGGATGCCGCTACCGATACGATCTGGTTGGCAGCGATATCCATATAAGAAACCTGCTCTCCTTCTACCAGCGGGAAATCGCCTTCGAAACGGGCTTTTACCTTATCGCCCGAGAATGCTCCGGAGTCGTCGACACTGGCATCCGCCTGGGCGATGTACCTGCCGTCTTCCTCCTCAGCGGTCATGTACACGATCTCGTTGGTGATGGTGCCGCCTTCCTTCACCACGCGGTAAGGCGTTTCGATAAAGCCCATCCCGTTCACTTTCGCGTACACGCAAAGTGAAGAGATCAAACCGATGTTCGGTCCTTCGGGAGTTTCGATGGTACACAGGCGGCCGTAGTGCGTATAGTGCACGTCACGGACCTCGAAGCCTGCGCGCTCCCTGGAAAGTCCGCCGGGCCCGAGCGCCGACATCCGGCGTTTGTGGGTAATCTCGGCCAGCGGATTGGTCTGATCCATGAACTGGGAGAGCTGGTTGGTCCCGAAAAAGGAGTTGATCACGGAAGACAAAGTCCGGGCATTGATAAGATCGACCGGCTTGAAATCTTCGTTGTCGCGTACGTTCATACGCTCCTTTATGGTACGTGCCATACGCGCCAGACCGACTCCGAACTGGGCGTAAAGCTGCTCGCCAACGGTCCGTACCCGGCGATTCGAAAGGTGATCGATATCATCGACAACCGCCTTTGCGTTGATCAGCCCTATCAGGTACTTCACGATGGATACGATGTCTTCTGTCGTCAGCACGCGCACGTCCAGGCTCGTGTCCGAACCCAGCTTTTTGTTGATCCGGTAACGTCCCACGTCACCGAGATCGTAACGCTTGTCGCTGAAGAACAGGCTTTGGATCACCTCACGGGCGGTCTGCTCATCGGGAGCTTCGGCATTCCGGAGCTGGCGATAGATCTGCTCGACAGCTTCCTTCTCGGAGTTCGAGCTGTCTTTCTGAAGCGTATTGTAAATTATATTGTAATCTGCCACGTTCATATCCTCCTTATGAAGGATGATCGATTTGTGGCCGGAATCGAGAATCAGGCTGATGTCCTCCTCGGAGATCTCGGAATCACGCTCCAGGAGCACCTCGTTCCGCTGGATGGAAACTACCTCGCCGGTATCCTCATCCACGAAATCTTCCGTCCAGGTACGAAGCACCCTGGCAGCCAGCCTGCGGCCGACGGCTTTTTTCAGGTTTGTCTTCGTAGCGTCGATCTCTTCAGACAGGCCGAACAGATCGAGTATATCCTTATCGGATCCGAATCCAATAGCCCTGAGCAGCGTGGTCACAGGGAATTTTTTCTTACGGTCGATATAGGCATACATGACGTTATTGACGTCGGTCGAGAATTCGATCCACGAGCCTTTGAAGGGAATGATCCGCGCCGAATACAGCTTAGATCCGTTGGTGTGCTTGCTCATGGAGAAGAACACGCCCGGCGAGCGGTGCAGCTGGGAAACGATCACACGCTCCGCGCCGTTGATCACGAAAGAGCCTTTCTCGGTCATATAAGGTATGTTACCGAGGAATACTTCCTGCTCGATGGTTTCAAAATCTTCGTTGTCAGTATCGTTGTTGATGAGCCTTAGCTTGGCTTTCAACGGCACCGCATAGGTAAGCCCCCTGTCGATCGACTCGTCTACCGAGTATTTGGGCGGCTCCAGCAGGTAATCCACAAATTCGAGCACAAAGTTCTCGCGTGAATCCGCAATCGGAAAATTCTCCGCGAACACTTTATAGAGCCCTTCGTCCGTCCGGTTTTCCGCGGAAGTATCCAGGCTGAAAAAGTCTCTGAACGATTGTACTTGAACGGCTAAAAAATCAGGATAATCAATGACCGGCTTGATCCGGGCAAAATTCTTTCTGGGTGATGTTTTTGTAGCCAAGGCCAAATTGCTTTTGGTTAGAGAAATAGTTCAGGGCGCATAAAGCTCTGAAATGGCGTCTATGCAGCGCCTCAACCTAAATTTGCCTCGTAGTAGAAGCCTATCTCATCCCTTTACTATCTTTTCTACGAGTAAAGCAGTGTTTCGGATGGATCTGCCTGAAAATGAAGAGTGTTTTCAATATATAACGAAACTGCAACAGTTTCAGTGCCGACTTTAGCTGAAAACACAAAGAGGAATAGATCCAAAAGGAGGATCTATTCCCTAAAATCGGTGTGCAAGCTTAAACTACTTGATTTCTACTTCAGCACCAGCTTCTTCAAGCTGCTTTTTCAGCGCTTCAGCTTCATCTTTGGCAACCCCTTCTTTCAAAGGTTTCGGAGCGCCGTCTACAAGTTCTTTAGCTTCTTTCAATCCAAGTCCTGTCAGGTCTTTCACCAGCTTAACAACAGCTAGTTTACCAGCACCGGCGGCCTTAAGAATCACGTCAAAAGAAGTCTGCTCAGCAGCGGCAGCAGGAGCATCACCACCTGCAGCAGGACCGGCCACTACTGCTACACCAGCAGCTGCAGGCTCGATACCATACTCATCCTTAAGGATATTAGCAAGTTCATTTACCTCTTTAACTGTAAGATTAACAAGCTGCTCTGCGAAAGCTTTTAAATCTGCCATTTCTATTTTTGATTTAATTGATTACGAATTTTTTAAAAATTTTACTCACTTATTCTCCCTTTTCAGACAAAGTCTTGAGGATACCTGCCAGCTTATTGCCGCCGCCTTGCAGCGCG
>MEDT01000226.1 GCA_001724175.1 Cytophagaceae bacterium SCN 52-12
GAGCCTCGGTGCGATCGGGCTCGGTCATCTTGTATCGGGATGCGGGAAGGGGCCGGCCGCGCCCGGGCCGGCAGAAAGCGCCGTCAACCTGCCGCAGTTCACGCCCAAGGCGAAGCGGGTGATCTACATCCATATGGCCGGTGCGCCTTCCCAACTGGAGCTGTTCGATTTCAAGCCGGAGTTGTCTAAATACCATGGCGTCGATTGTCCGGCGGAGTTCTTGGAGGGAAAAAAGTTTGCATTTATCCAGGGTGTTCCGAAAATGCTGGGCCCGCAGGGGAATTTTAAGCAATACGGACAATCCGGAGCCTGGGTGTCGGACTATGTTCCGCATATCAGCACGGTCGTCGACGAGCTTACTTTTGTGAAATCCATGCATACCGACCAGTTCAACCATGCGCCGGCGCAGCTGCTGATGCATACCGGGAGCGCGCGCCTCGGACGCCCCAGCATAGGCTCATGGGCGGTTTACGGGCTGGGTTCGGAAAACCAGAACCTACCCGGCTTTATCGTGCTCACCTCCGGCGGAAAGCAGCCCGACGCAGGTAAAAGCATATGGGGAAGCGGCTTCCTGCCGACCGTATACCAGGGAGTACAGTGCCGCACGGGGGGAGACCCGGTGCTGTATGTCTCCGACCCTTCAGGCGTCAAACGCTCTATGCGGCAAAAAACGATCGAGGCGATCAATGAAATCAACCGCAAGACATACGAGGAAGTAGGCGACCCCGAAATACTGACCAGGATCAGCCAGTATGAGATGGCTTTCAGGATGCAGATGTCGGTGCCGGAAGTAATGGATGTATCTAAAGAGCCGCAATACATACTGGATATGTACGGCGTGAAGCCCGGCGAAGGAAGCTTTGCCATGAACTGCCTGCTGGCCCGGAAGCTTATAGAAAGCGACGTGCGTTTCGTGCAGCTCTTCGACTGGGGGTGGGATACCCACGGCACTTCTGCCGACGGCGCCATCGAGATAGGATTGAAGAAAAAGTGCCGGGAATCGGATCAGGCTACTGCCGCGCTGATCAAGGATCTGAAAATGAGGGGGCTTCTCGACGACACGCTGGTCATCTGGGCGGGAGAGTTCGGGCGCACCCCCATGCAGGAAAACCGGAACGGGCTGGTGCTGCCCTTCATGGGAAGGGACCATCACCTCGACGCCTTTACCATCTGGATGGCCGGCGGAGGTGTAAAAAAAGGCCTTTCCTATGGCGAGACCGACGATATCGGCTACTATGCCGTGAAAGACCGGGTACATGTCCACGACCTGCAGGCCACCATCCTGCATCTGCTGGGTTTCGATCACGAGAAGTTTACCTATCCTTTCCAGGGACGCAATTTCAGGCTTACCGATACCGAGGGGCACGTGGTGAAAGGAATTCTCGCCTGAGAGATCCGGAATTTTACCGCATTAAAAAGAATTTGGCTAAAGCCCTGTTATAATCGACTCCAGGTAGCCTCGGATAAATCCGGAGGCAATTTACCGGAGAGCGATGAATAGGAATGCGGCTTTAGCCTATTCTTTCCATTGGCGAATGCAAATCCGGGCTTTAGCCCAATCCTAATGATTAACCCTTGCCTTTCGGGGGCTATCGTTTACCGGCATTTTTCTATTTTATCCCTGATCGCGGTTTCCTCGTATGCGGATGGCAGCTCTTTGCCCAGCGCCGACCGGTAGTACGTCAGCGCTTTCCCGCAGTCTTCCCGCTTTTTATAATAATCTCCCAGCAGCAGGTAGGGAAGATAGCTTTCCGGGTTGTTGCTGATAAACCGCCGCTCTTCTGCGTCTGAAAACGAAAAGGACTGGCCGGTCATCAGGTATTTGCGGATATCGTTTGCGGTCTTCTTAAATTCTTCGAAGTTCCGGTAATCCTGTGTCGCCAGGAAAGGATCGGCAGGTAAGACCAGGCTGGAATCTGTAGGAAATGGCACCGGCGAGAAGACTTTTTTCAGGTCATACCCTACAAAGACGCCAAGCTGATAGGGGTTGGCCGACACCCATAGCCTGCGTTCACCTGGCTTAAAGATGATGCCGTGATGGGCAAGCAACTGGTTGATCGACTTGGGATTGCCGTAGCCGATAAATTCATCGTGCGCGCCGAGGGTGTTCCTCAGGATGGACACGCTGTTTTTGAGATCCAGCGGGACGCTGTTGCCGATCAGCTCCCTCATACGATTGAAGCGATACCCGGAGTCGCTGTTCTCCAGGTTTTCCAGGTTTGTTTTTTCGCTGCCCAGCGCGCTGCCCTGGTAGTGATTGGAGCAGACGGTAAGCGCCGTTCCCGAATCGTAGACGTCCATCCGGGAAGGGGTCTTTTCGATGATGACGGCTTTGTCTTCAGCTGCGGAACCTACCAGCAGGGATTCGCTTACAAAGGTTTCGCGTTTGCCGGCTATCGCTACGGCCTCCCCGATGCTGCCGGCATATTGCAGAATTTCCCTGGCCAGGATCGAGATCGGGGTTTTGGCTTTGTAGGGAATGTCGGATTTAGAAGCATTAAGCGTAATGGTAAGCCCTTTTTCATTCATGCCCGACACGACTCCGGTAAAACCGGCCCAGCCGACAGAAGCAAACGCATATCCTTCATCGGGCTTCATAAAGAGCATCAGCTTGTTCCTGGCAAAGCCGTCTCCCATGTTGAAATCGAAGTTTCTGCCGATTATCAGCGAAGAGTCGGCTGAAAGCTCTTTATTGACAGCAAAAGATGTACAGCCTACCATGTTCAGATCGGTGAGCGCATGGCCGATGTCGTGTGCTGCGTGGTAGTTGAGCACACGGTAGTAGGGCTTCCCGATAAAGTTGAAGCTGTCTGAAAAAGATTGCGATATCCCGTAGATCTCTTCAAGGTTTTCCTGCGGAATATACCGGTCGATATCGCGGTTGAACCACCCCACGAAGTACTTCAGCCAGTTTAATACAGAGGCGTTGGGAATCATGCTCCGGATCTGCTCTACAAAGACATTTTCCTGGTCGTTGACAAGCTCCCGGGCAAGCTGTCCATAGATCACTCCCCGCTCGTAAGGGGAGCCTTCCAGGTACATCTCCCAAAGCCCGTGCCTGTTTTTACGAAGCCAGTTATGGCCGATGCGATAGTAGTCCGGCGCGACCCTGACCCTGACGGTATCGACCCGGATACCGGCAACCTGCGGGGCGGAGAGGCTGATCCTTGCATTGAACCAAATGACCAGGACGAGAGCCAGAACCAGTAAACAGGCAAAAAGCTTAAGCAGAAATTTCGGGAAGCTGCGGCTCAGACTCATTCAGGGGTGAGAAGATTGATCACACGAAGTTAAGCACAAATGACAAGATGCGGATTTGTAAATTTGCAAATTTGCAGAGTAATTTGGCTGATCAAGATCAGCCGGAAGAAAGATATGCCCTTAGCTTCGGAACAAAAACTGGATGATGGTACGATTCTCGGGATCTGGGATATTTCCCAACCGGCGGAACGCCTCCCCGCGGCGGAATCGCTTACCGCCGAAGAGCAGGAGGAGCTGCTAAAGCGTTCTTATCCTCAGAAGAAAAAGCAGTTCCTGGCGGCCAGGGCTTTGCTTGGACACCTGCTCGGGGAACGGCATCCTATCTGCTATCTGTCTGGTGGGCAACCTTTTATCCCGGGAAGCGAGCTGCAGGTTTCGGTTTCTCATTCCGGGAATTACGTGGCGGTGGCGGTTTCGGCAGGCAAGCCGGTCGGGGTGGATATCGAGGTAATGCCGAGAAAATCACTGGCAAAGGCAAAGAGCTATTTTTTGAATGATGATGAGCAGCGGCAGACGGAAGCAGGCTGTTCGGTAGAAGAGCTGCATGTATACTGGTCGGCAAAGGAAGCGCTCTTCAAATATGCAGGCAATGTGCAGCTTAATTTAAAGGATCATTTTTCGATTGCGCCCTTTTCTCTTTCAACATGCGGGAAACTGAGCGCCAGGATTTCCGGCGGAGCTGAAACCGGGCAGGCCGTTTTGTCGTACTGGCTGGAGCAGGGTTATATCCTGGTAGTGACCGGCGCCTGATAGTACATTATAACCTGAAAATTTTACATTTGTGTTTTGCTTCTTCATATAGTCTTTCATTATCTATTATGTCTCAAAAAACTTCCTTTAAGCTGACAGAAGACTGGACTTCCCTGGTCCTGGGCTTCCTGATCATATTTCTTTTCCTGGGCGGAGTTCAGTTTGCCGCCCCTTCTTACCAATGGGCCGGTATGGCCGACCTGACGGATTCCGTTCTTTCTTCCGCCAACCTGGGCAGGATCCTGATGCAGTTTGTGCTCGTTTACGTGCTCACCATTCTGGGTTACTGGTTAAAGGGAGATGCAGTGGGCCCGGTCGTCAAAGGCTTCCCGATCATTTACATCCTGACGGTGGTAGCGCTGATCATAGCAGGCAGCAAGGCCATAAATGACCTGAACCTTGAAGCGGTCATCATCAGCCTGGCGCTGGGACTTTTCATCAGGAATTTCCTGTTTGTCCCGGAGTGGCTCAAGGCGGCGCTTTCGACGGAGCTCTTTGTGAAAGTCGGTCTCATTTTGCTGGGAACGACCATTATCTTTTCCGATATCCTCAAAGCGGGTACGCTGGGATTGATCCAGTCGCTGGTTGTGGTGTTTTCGGTCTGGTACTTTGCCTTCTGGGTATGCAAAAAGCTGAAAGTGGACGAAGATATGGCGCTGATGATCTCGAGCGCGGTTTCCATTTGCGGAGTATCCGCGGCTATTGCTACCTCGGGCGCTATCGAGGGAGATTCCAAGAAGCTGTCCTATGTTATTTCGATGGTGTTGATCACCGCTATCCCGATGATGATCTTTATGCCGATGATCGCCAGCTATCTCGGGCTTTCCGAGGCAGTTACAGGGGCGTGGCTGGGAGGAAGCATCGACACGAGCGGCGCCGTCGTCGCTTCCGGTACGCTGGTAGGAGAGGAGGCGCTGAAGATCAGCACCATAGTTAAGTTTTCCCAGAACGTTCTGCTGGGACTTGCCGCTTTTGCCATCAGCATATACTGGACCTACTCCAAATCTGCAGCCGATGCCAACGGTCATGTCGAAAAGCCTACCCTCGGCGTTATCTGGGAGCGTTTTCCCAAGTTTGTCATCGGTTTCCTGGCCGCATCCCTGATCTTCTCGTTTTTATTGGACGCAGAAACCGTTTCGAGCGTAAAAGGCGGGATCAAGAGCGTTCAGGGGCTTTGGTTTGCCCTGGCTTTCACCAGCATAGGACTGGAAACAAAATTCTCGGAGCTGTTCAGCCAGGATAACAAAAAGCCGTTGTACGCCTTCGTAACAGCCCAGACCTTCAACATATTCATTACCCTGGTGCTGGCGTATTTCCTGTTCGGGAACAGCTGATTCATACCCGCCGGGCAGCCGAACATCCGGTGTGAATATACGGATTTCTGGCCGAGTGTTGACTTGTCAGAAATTTATTGCACAGGGTGTTACAAATTCTCACATGGTTCTACAGGGTTTTGCTGCGCAAGGCCCGGCGAATGCCGCGTAAGCGGGCAAAAGGAGCGGGAAGCACGATCTTTTCAGTGTCCGGGTAAAGATACAGGCACTTACATTTTCACCCAACCGACATTTACTATGAAAAGCTCAGAAAAAATTCCTGTAGAATCATTCCCTCCGCAAACCCAGCCTGCGCAGCCCGGTCTTCAGTCCGAGATGATCCCGCCGCCGGATACAGAACCCCGTACGTACGGAAGAGACGGGAAGCTGAGCGGGAAAACAGCCATTATTACAGGAGGTGACAGCGGGATAGGAAAAGCTGCGGCGCTTCTTTTTGCCGACGAAGGCGCCGATGTCGCCATTGTCTATTACAACGAGCACGAAGACGCCGAAGCAACCGCAAATGAGCTCAGGGAGCGCGGAAGCAACGTATTGCTGCTTTCGGGAGATTTGGGCGAAGAGGCATTTTGCCGGCATGTAGTGGAAGAGACAGTCTCGAAATTCGGGAAGATCGATATCCTCGTAAACAATGCCGCAGTACAGTTTCCGAAAGATTCTCTCGAAAAGATCACCAGCGATCAGCTAGAGCTGACATTCCGGATCAATGTATTCGCCCCGTTCTACCTGACACGCGCTGCATTGCCGCATATGGAGCCCGGAGGCAGCATCATCAATTCTTCTTCCATTACAGCATTCAGAGGAAGCGAAAGGCTCATCGATTATGCCGCTACAAAGGGGGCGCTGATATCTTTTACGCGTTCGTTGTCGACAGCGCTCATCAAGAGGGGAATACGCGTCAATGCCGTAGCGCCGGGCCCTATATGGACGCCGCTTATTCCCGCCAGCTTCGACGCTGAGGAAGTCGCGAGCTTCGGAAAGGACGTACCGATGGGACGAGCCGGGCAGCCGCATGAAGCGGCAACGGCCTATCTTTTCCTGGCTACCGACGATTCAAGCTATTTTACCGGTCAAACCCTGCACCCGAACGGC
>MEDT01000227.1 GCA_001724175.1 Cytophagaceae bacterium SCN 52-12
AACACGATAGAAGCTTATGCAGAAGAGCTATACAATTTTCTGACAAATGCCGGCATTCAGAAATGCACGGTGATCGGCCATTCGATGGGCGGCTATATCGGCCTCGCATTGGCGGAGAAATACCCGGATATGATCGAGGGCTTCGGCCTGTTCCATTCCCTGGCTTATGCAGACGATGATGCAAAGAAAGAACAGCGCAACAAGATGATCACCCTGCTGCGCGAGAAAGGAGCCTCCGATTTTATACGGCTGACCGGCGCGAATATGTTTGGCAAGCGATACCGGAAGTACAGGGGCGAAAGAGTAAGGCAGCATGTCAGCCATTTCTCGGAGCTTCCTGCCGAAGCGCTTGCCGTAGGGGTAGAGGCTATCCGTGACCGGCCGGACCGGACCAAAGTACTCGAAGCTCTGAAAGCACCCCTTCTGCTGATCGTAGGAATGGAAGATGTGCTGATGCCGTTTGACAAAGTGATAGAAATGGCCACCTATCCCAAGGTCGCCTACCCGTTCATTCTTTCCGATTCGGGGCACATGGGTATGGTGGAAAGGACCGACACGACTGTAAAGATCCTCAGGTGGTACCTGGAGAAAATATACCAGGGAAGCTAGCAATTACTGCTTTTCACAGGATCAACTCCTCAAATAACAATTCCAATGCCTGTCTCTCTTATTTTTTTTCGAAAATTCCGGGCTCCCGTCCTGGTGCTGGTTTTTTCTGCTCTTTTATTCAGCTGCCGCGAAGGCTCCGATCCTCTTCCCCGGGAAGACCGGTACCTGGTAAAAGCTACCGCTGCCGGGGAAATTTCCCGCGAGCAGATCGTAACAGCTGCAAATAGCATCATTCCAGGTCTGGGCAATGTTGTGCAAACCGGGGCGAGGCTCTACAGGATCACTTATAAGACTACAAATGTCGACGGATCGGACATTGTCGCATCGGGCGCCATTGTCGTTCCTCTGGGCAATCAGCAATACCCGATGCTGAGCATCCAGCACGGTACCATCTGGGATGATGCATCGGCCCCCTCCAATTTTTCTACCGGTACCGAAGTGACCGAGTTCGGCAGTATTTTTGCTGCATTGGGATATATCGCCGTTTTCCCGGATTACATCGGGTACGGCGCATCGAAGGATCTTCCTCATCCTTATGAGCACCGGGAAAGCCTTGCGACCGCCTGCCTGGATATGCTGCGGGCTGCGAAAGAGTTTATTGCGAACTCAAACGAATATAAGTGGAATAACAAGCTGTATATCTCAGGATTTTCCGAAGGCGGGTATGCCACTTTAAGCCTTCAGAAAATGCTGGAGGAAAATGCCGCCGGGGAGTTCGACCTCAGGGCTTCGACCTGCGGAGCGGGGGCTTATAACAAAACTGCCTTTATGAACTACCTGGTTAATAACCAGACGCATGGTATCGCGTCGTATAACCGGTCCTATATCTGGGTGGTACTGAGCTATAACAGGATCTATAACCTGAACTACCCGGTATCCCATTTCTTTAAAGAGCCTTTTGCTTCGGAGATTGAGAAACAGCAGCAAAAGGCCAGCTTAAAAGGGAGCTTTGACGACATGCTGAAGGAAGAGTTTGCCAACGGCATCAATAACGGAAGCGAGAAAGAGTTTATAGCCGCTACTGCCGACAATGATCTGCTCGACTGGAAACCCGTAACGCCTACCCAGCTGTATCATGGCACAGCCGATGAGCTGGTTTTCTATTTTAATTCGGAGACGGCCTACCAGTCTATGAAAGCCAAGGGCGCTACACAGGTAGAGCTCAAAAAGCTTGAAGGAAAGACCCATTCTACGGCCGTGGCCGATTACCTGGTCGGTACTTATTCTTTTTTTAATTCAAAGCCTTGATTCATAGGAAAGATTAGTCCTTATATTTGTCTTGGTTAAATTATATTTGAATAGATGTCCCGACTACTTGATCTCATAGGAAATACTCCTTTGGTGGAGCTTACCCGGCTTAACCCTAATCCCGAAGTGAAGCTTCTGGCAAAGCTGGAGGGCGATAATCCGGGCGGCAGCGTCAAGGACCGGACCGCCTATTTTATGGTAAAGGGCGCCCTGGCGCGGGGCGACCTGAAGCCGGGGATGAAGCTTGTCGAAGCGACCAGCGGGAATACGGGCATAGCGCTGGCGATGATAGCCGGGCTTTTCGATATCGAAATAGAACTGGTGATGCCTGCCTCCTCCACGCGCGAACGTATCCTGACCATGGAAGCCTATGGTGCGAAGGTCACCCTGGAGGAATCGATGGAAGCCGCCAGGGATTCAGCCTTGGAAAAAGCTGCAAAGGGAGATTATTTGATACTCAACCAGTTTGCCAACCCCGACAACTGGCGTGCGCACTATGAAACGACCGGGCCCGAGATCTGGCGGGACACCGGCGGGGAAATCACACATTTCGTGTCGTCGATGGGGACTACCGGTACGATTATGGGCTGCTCCAGGTTTTTGAAGGAGCACAATCCCGGCGTCAGGATCGTGGGATGCCAGCCTAAGGACGGAGCCAGCATACCCGGTATCCGGAAGTGGCCCGTCGAGTACCTGCCTGCTCTATTCGAAAGGGAGCGGGTCGATGAAGTGGTGGAGGTTTCCGAGAATGATGCTGTCTCCACAACCCGCATGCTTGCGAGACAGGAAGGCATATTTGCCGGTATGAGCAGCGGAGGAGCCGCTTTTGCCGCTATCGAAGTTGCCAAACGTATAAAAAGCGGTACGGTGGTCTTCGTGGTTTGCGACCGGGGCGACAGGTATTTGTCAAGTAATCTGTTTGGGTAGAAGAGGTCACAACCGACGGACTTCCCTGATATTTTCCAGGATCTTAGCGCCTCCTTTGGAGAGGACCGATCGGGCCAGGGAACGTCCCAACGCTATAGCCTCTTCCCGGTCGGCGGGGCCGCTGATACACTCCGAAAGCAGCTCGCTGCCGTCAAGGCTGATAACCCCGCCCCGGATCTGAACCTGTTCTTGCTCAAGCGTAGCCAGCGCGAAGACCGGTACGCTGCACCCGCCCTGCATGCTATTCAGGAAGGCGCGCTCCGCAAGCAGGCAGATTTCCGTCTTTTCATCGTTGACCAGTTTTTTGATCGTTTCTTTTTTGCCGCTATCCAGCGAAACCGCGCATTCTACGGCAATGCTGCCTTGCCCTACGGCAGGTATGAAGAGGTTTTCAGGGATTTTTTCCGTAATCAGCGCGTCGTAGCCCATCCTGTGCACGCCCGCGTAGGCGAGCAGCAGGGCGTCGCAATCGCCGTCTTCCATTTTCCGGAGGCGCGTCTGCAGGTTGCCTCTCATATTGGTCACGCGCAGGTGCGGAAAATAATGCTTCAGAAATGCCACTCTTCTGACGGAAGATGTCCCGACGGTAAAAGAGGCGCCATTGTCAAGCCTTTTAGCGGGGTCAGCGCTCAGCAGCACATCGTTTACGATTTCTCTCGTAGTGAAACCCAGCAGCTCCAGGTCGGGATCTAGGGCAGACTGAACATCCTTGGCGCTGTGTACCGCTATGTCGATCTCTCCGGAGCGGAGCTGCTGCTCCAGCTCTTCCGTGAACAGCCCTTTGCCGCCGATACTCGATAAGGAACGGTCAAGGATTTTGTCTCCGGTGGTTTCTATAACAACGTTTTCAGCGGTCAGACCGCCTTTTTCCAGCAATGATTTTATATGATCCGCCTGCCATAACGCGAGACGGCTGCCGCGTGTACCAATTCTGATATGCATAATTACTGACTCTAAGCCGGGCTGCTATACGCCTACGGTATCGCCCTCGTCCAATACTATCCTTTCTTCAATATAATTAATAATTTCGGCTGCCACGTCTACCCCGGAAACTTCTTCAATACCCTGAAGCCCCGGCGATGAATTGACCTCTATGACCAGCGGACCCCGCCTGGACTGGAGAAGGTCGACTCCCGCCACCTTCACACCCAGCGCCCTGGCTGCGGCGAGAGCGGCCCGCTCTTCCTCCTCCGAGAGGAGTACCGGCTGCCCTTTCCCTCCACGGTGAAGATTGGACCTGAAATCGGCCTCCAGGCCCTGCCTCCTGATGGCGGCGACCACTTTGTTTCCTACGACAAAAGCACGAATATCGGCACTTTCCGCTTCAGAAATGTACTCCTGGATGAGGAAGTTGGCCCGGAGCCCGTAAAAAGCCTCAATCGTAGATTTTGCCGCTTTTTTTGTTTCGGCCAGCACAACGCCGACGCCCTGTGTTCCTTCGAGCGTTTTTATAACAACCGGTGGGCCTCCCATGAATTTCAAAAGGCTGTCTACCTGTGAGGGATCTTTGGCCATGACGGTTTTCGGGATGTCAACTCCCGATTTGGAAAGGATCTGGAGGCTCCGCAGCTTGTCGCGGCATCTCATAATGGCCTGTGACTTTACAGTCGTGAACACTTTCATCATTTCAAATTGCCTCACCACTGCGCAGCCGAACCCGGAAATGGAGGTGCCGATCCTGGGTATGACGGCATCTATATTCTCTACCTGCTCGTTGTTATAAATGAGAGACGGCTTATCTCCTTCCACCACCAGGAAGCATTTGGAATGGTCGATGACCACTCCCTCATAGCCTCGTTGCCCGATCGCTTCCAGGAGCCTTTTGGTTGAATAGAGCTCTTTGTTTGTTGATAATATGGCGATTTTCATCTCAGTTTTATTGAGTCATTTTGACATTGTTCCGCGAAACATCCACGAGAAAACGGTTTCTAAGGAAGTTTCTGCCTATCAGGATAGGATAGGACATTTTTTCGCGGTTGGTCAGGGTGAATTTTCCCCTGATTCTCTTTTGGCCGATAACGATCAGCGCCTTGATGGTAAAACGGCGCTCCGTCGTACCGAAGGAGCTTTTGACTTCTTTTTCCTCGAAGTCGGAGGTGGTAAAGAAGCGGGCCTGTCCCGAATCGTCGGGCTGTAGCCAGAAATGAAGGAATTCTCCCTTTTCGGCCTTCTGCAAGTTGATTTTAGTGCAATGCATGGCTGAAGTCCTCGCCCCGGTATCAATTCTTGCCTTTACCTTCAGCCAGTTAAATTCCGGGAAGTCTACGATCTCAGCGGCGCCTATGATCTGGTGTTGTGACACTTTGATGGATTCTGCCGTTAGTCCTGTTTCAGCAATTTTGACAAAGTTAAGGATAGATCGAGGAAAACAATCCTGGCCCGGACGTTGCTTTGAATATGATAGTGAGCTTTGGATAATTCTGTGACGATCGGGGAGAGATATTTTTTGTCGAACGAGCGTGAAAAGTTTTCCAGGAAGGTCCTGTTGGTGTCTGCAGTACGGATAAGATCATTGGCGCCCGATTTGAGGAGGAGAATATCCCTGAAGATCCGGAGCGCATATTCGAGCAGGTCTTTTTCCTTTTCCCGGGGGAAAGCGTCGAAGCTCTCGGCCTGGCGGACAAGCGCGGCCACATTTTTCCGATAGCAGGCGGTCATCCATTCCCTGAACCAGGCAAGCCGGTCGTCGGCTTGTTCTTTGCTCAGGAGGAGCGCTTCCGAGAGACTGCCTTCGCTCAGGTAAATGATTTCGGAAATTTTGTTTTCGTCGGTTATCCCCAGCTCCTGCGTAAGGTATTCTCTTACCTCGGCATCCGAAAAAAGCGGTACCCATACCTGCTGTACCCTCGAGATAATGGTGGGAAGCAGCCGGTCCGACTGGTCGGAAACCAGCAGGAAGAGGGTCTTGGCCGCAGGTTCTTCCAGTATTTTCAGAAGGGCGTTGGCCGAGGAGGTGTTCATGAATTCCGGCTTCCAGATCACCAGTATTTTATAGCCTCCTTCGTACGATTTCAGCGTCAGCTTTTTCAGGATATTACGGGCTTCCTCGACAGGGATTACGGCCTGCTTATTGTCGGCTTTGAGAAACTGAAGCCATTGCGTAAGCGTCTGGTAGGGGCTTACTGCGAGGAACTCCCTCCAGTCGGGCAGGAAATGCTCGGATAATTTTCGCTGGTCTTTGCTATCGGCTTTGGCAAACGGGAATATCAGGTGTATGTCGGGGTGGGCCAGCTTCGACATTTTCGTGCAGGAAGCGCATACACCGCACGCGTCGTTTTCCTGCCTGTTTTCGCAAAAGACATAGGTGGCAAATGCCAGCGCCAGGGCAAGGCCCCCTCCGCCCTGGTGGCCGTCAAGCAGCAGGCCGTGAGCCACCTTTTCACGTTTTACCGACTGTATCAGCCGGCTTTTTACCTGTTGCAGTCCCGGGATCTCGCTGAATAGCATAACGACATTAAATAATAACTTACTTTGCCCTGTAGAGAGCGGATCTTTTATGTACTTCCCCGAGCAGGCGCGCGTCGGCTTCTGTAAAGACCTGTTTCTTGCTTTTGGCCGTCATCGGCGCTACGCTGAGCGCTTTGTCGAGCCGGTAGG
>MEDT01000228.1 GCA_001724175.1 Cytophagaceae bacterium SCN 52-12
CCTTTTCGTCCCGGCCCTTCTCTATAGGGATGAGGTAATTCTTCTGGAAAAAAGATTTGCTTCCCAGCAGGCCCGGGTTGATGAAAGTCATCTGGGACCAGAGATCCATCGCGGAGTTTTCCAGCGGCGTACCGGTCAAAATAAGCCGGTGCGTCGAATTAAGCTGCATCACCGCCTGGGTAGTGATCGATCCGGGATTCTTAATAGCCTGCGACTCATCGAGGATCACGTAGTCAAACCTGAACAGGCTGAGGATCTCAATGTCGAGCCGCACGATACCGTACGAGGTCAGGACCAGGTCATAATCTTCGAACCTTTCGGTGTTTTTTTCCCGGCCGGTGCCGGCATAGACCAGCAACCTGAGTGAAGGCGTGAACTTTTCGGCTTCATTCACCCAATTATAAAGTAATGACACCGGCATCACCAGCAACGAAGGCCGCTTGATCCCGGATTCCTGCCTGGAGAGAAGAAGGGCTAGCGTCTGTATGGTTTTTCCAAGTCCCATATCATCTGCCAGGCAGCCTCCCAGGTGGTACTCATTCAGGAAGCGAAGCCAGTCATAGCCCGATTTCTGGTAGGGCCTCAGATCGCCGGCAAATCCCCGGGGAAGCTCATACGAAGCGATCTCTTCGAAATCCCGGAGCTTTTCAAGCCGCCTGCTCATCACTACCGACGCAAGGCTGTCGCGGCCGAGCGAATCGACCAGGCTCAGGTGATGCTTTTTCAGACGCATGGACGGCCCGTCGGATTCGATCAGTTGAAGCAGCTCCGAATAGTCCGAAAACCAGCTTTCAGGGATGATCGCTATTTCCCCGTTCGGAAGGACAAACTCTTTCTTCTGCTGGAGAATGTACTTTTTCAGCCTCAGAAACGGGATCTCGTATTCGCCGAAGAAAACCGTGATCTTGACGTCAAACCAGTCTGCTCCCTCGCTGTCTGTTATCGATACGCTGATCGTTGAATTGCCCAGGTAATAAACGTTCCGGTTCTCCCGGCCCTGCGCCACCCGGATATGCTTTCCGGCGAGGCGGTCTCTGTTTCCCTGCAGCCATGCGATCACTTCCTCCCTGGGCCTGCTGACCTGCCCCCATCCTATGTCAAGTCCCCAGGAGATGATATCGCTGCGCACCTCCTTCTCAAGCCGGTTGTCGCGGCGTATCTTATGCAGCACATAGGAGTCTCCTTCCCGGCTCATGCTGACATGCCACGGAGATGCAAAATTATCCGGTTTAAACTCGTACGGGCCGTAAAAAAATGAAAGGATCACCTGGATGGCCGGATCGGCCGCATGCCCGTCTGCATTCCCGAACAGATCTTCCTGCGCAGGGCCGGAATTTTCGACCAGCGTGAGAACGGCTTCCATATCAAACGACTCTTTCCTGATTTCGTAGCCGCGCGCAACCACCTCATGAGAAGCCAGAAGCGGCAAAATAAACCGCTGAAGGTATTTTTCTTCCATCTCTCTCGGGATGGGAATAAATTTCTTGTTCAGAAACGGCTTCAGCTTCTTACCGTCAAGGGTTCCTTCGAAATGGTAAAGCTTGTCATTGACCAGCAGCCACGCCGGCGATTCACAGATCAGCAACGCGTTCTGGTACTGGAATTCGAGCTTTTCTTCCCCATACTTCAAGCTCGGGAAATAGTGGGTATTGGTTTCATTCCTGAAGAGGTGAAAACGGACCTTCACGGCAAGCGGCATCCGCTCTACTTTCTTCCAGGCAGCATCACCGTCCTTACCGGAAATATACAAATGTTTGTTCTCCGCTTTCTCCAGGATCCTGGCGTTGATCCGCTGCACATATTCGATCAGCAATTCCCTCTGCCGGGCATCGCCCCGCTCGGGATCGAGCAGCCTGGTGAAGAAGTCGGCGGCGGAAATCTTCCTGGTATTGAATTTTTTCAGCAGCACGTCTTTCTGATACGAATCGATCAGCTTTACCAGCTCGTAGTCCGTTTCGTCAAGACCGGTAGCAAATTCACCGACGTTTTTGGAGGATACATGCTGGGAAAGCAGCGTCGTAGCCCCGCTATCGTCAAGCTGCACTATATAGGATTGAAAAAGATAGCCAAAGTTTTCGAACTGAAATAGTGAATATATGATCTGAAAAGGTTTTTCTGGTGAGACGTTCATTTATACCGGCTATCGCTTCATTAAAAAAAGGCTCTAAATATAATACATCACAGCTACACGATCAATTTTCAACCTTTTTCTTCATCGCCTGTATACTCTTTCCGGGCTGCTACTCCAGGCCCGGCGGAATCACCGCCGACCGTTTGAATTTGTAAACAAATAAAGAAAGTAGGAAAGTACCACAAAAGAGCGGCCGCTCTCTCTTCTACCTGTCTTAAATCCAAAAAATGGGAAAATCATCCAGAAAAGGCTATTTAAACCTGTGCCATTCTTTTCCCCCGCAAGCATGCCATAAAGCGGCACAATTTACGCGTTGAACTTTTCCAAGAAAATAAATAATTAATTTTTAAATTCAGGAAAATATTCAATAACTTTACAAGTGTAAGTATGACCATTAAATCCTTTACCCGCAAATCCTAAAAAATCCTTACCATCGTAATGGCACATGTACGTTATAAGCAGGAAGAAGAACTGGAATTCTGGAACCAGTTCCGAAAAGGCGATGAAAATGCTTTTTCAAACCTCTATCAATCTTACGTCCATATTCTCTACCAGTATTGCTCCCAGTTTACCCTCGACAAGCCTCTGATCAAAGATTGCATTCACGACCTCTTCGTTGAGCTCTGGAGAAACAGGTCTACCATCGGAGATACTACTTCGGTAAGATTTTACCTGATGGCCTCTATCAAGAGAAAGCTGGTGAGGCATATCAATGCATATCAGAAAAATACAAGCAACGAAGACATCCCGGTAGAATACTGGCACATCAATACGCCTTCGCATGAGTCCGAGGTCATTTCAGGGGAAGAATACGACATGACCAACCATCACCTCAGCTCTGCTTTGGATCAGCTTCCCAGGCGCCAGCGCGAGGCTATCTACCTCAAATTCTATATGAATATGAGCAACCACGAGATAGCCGACCTGATGAAAATCAACATCCAGTCTGTCTACAACCTTGTTTTCGGTGCGCTGACGAACATGAAGCGCCACATGTCGCTGGATAAGATCACCCTTTGATAATAGCCTACAGGTTCAGCCAGTAAGTGCATTTCAGCACCAGCGCCCTGTTTTTTACCCTGAAGTTTTCGGGGAGATAGTTATCCGTATAAACAAGGAAAATATCCGAGGCAGGCTTGAAGCGCCACTGGAACCTGGTATTCAGGTTGACATTCTTCAGCTGGCTGTTGTATTGCAGGAACGTGGTCAGGAAAAGATCGTTTCGGAACGTCACATCTATACGTGGACCGATCAGCCAGTATCTGACCTCCTCGCCCGTGTGCGGAAGCTGGATATGGGTATAGGTTCCGCTCAGCAAAGTAGCGACATAAGGCTGCACCCTATGCCCCAGATCAGCCTTGAGGCGCGTATACGCACCGTGGTTGAAATACCCTCCGAAACGGCCCAGAAATGAATACGTAAACGTACGCTGCGGTTCGGAGACATATTCAAACCCACCCGCATTCCATGTATGGCTGCTGCCCGCCGGCAGGGGCGTCCGCCCGGAATTGGATGGGTCGAAAGGCGACAGGAGGCGTATAAAGCTGTTCCCTGCCCAGAACATTGCCGTAGCACGGTTACGGAGATTGAAATAATACTGCACCGTGGTCTCCCTGTCGGTATTATTAAAACTCCTGTCCCAGTAGCTCAGCTGTACCAGCTTGGGGCCGTGGCTTATCAGCATCCTCGATTTGACAAAAAACAGGTAGCCTATGCTCGGGTTGATCTTTGCATACTCTCCTCTCTGGGCATTGGGAGTGTATCCTACTTCAGCGTTATAGCCCTCTCCCATATATTCATGCTGCCATTGCCAGAAAAAATTGGCTTTGTTGTAGGCAAGATCGGCGGCATGAGCCCATCCGTTCGGGAAAGGCTGCTTTACGGCCCCCGGCGCTGCGGCCGTAAACGATTTGAACGCCATCACTTTCCCTGTCCAGAGATTGTTCGCCGATGCCAGGTTAAACTCGGCTCCCAGGTTCCTGTTGAATTTATTGACGTGACGGTGAATATCTTCCGAATACCCGATCGCCTGCTTGTTGATCGCCATCAGCCGTACATTGGAACGCGCAAAAACCTTCCGCTGGATGGCCAGGACTCCGTAATTGGTAACCGGTATCGAATCCTGGGATGCGGTCTGGGTATCGAGCACCCCTATTCTCCAGTTCTTGTCTATTTTACCGCTTAACCTGGCGCCGAACTGGATCGGCATTCCCAGGCCGATCCGCCGTGAGAAAAACGGGCGCAGGTTCGCGTAGCCGAAATTGGCAAAAATATCCGCGTTTTCCAGGAAGAACTGCCGCCGTTCGGGGAAGAACAGCTCGAAGCGGTCGAGGTTGGTTTGCTGCACGTCCACATCTACCTGCGAAAAGTCGGGGTTGACGGTAAGGTCGAGATTCAGCGAAGGCGTTATTCCTACCTTGATATCACCGCCTATGTCCGCGCTCCTCTTCCACGGCGTGTTTGTTTCGTAATTTTTCAGCGTCCGCCCCGCTACATAGGGGATTACCGAAACATTGAGTCCCTGCCTGGGCGGTGGACGGTCCCAGACCAGCACCCCGGTGTAGGCCAGGTTGGCAGACGCAAACTGCCGGGGAACCGGCGCCCAGGAGGATTTTTCGGAAATAGTGAGATCGAGCCGGCTGAAGTTGACTCCCCATTCGAGCAGACCTTCCTTATAACGAATGCTTTTAAACGGTATCGCCGCCTCCCAGATCCACTTGTCCTCTTCGTTCGTCACCGCGCTGTACCACCTGTTCTCCCAGTTAAGGTCCACCGTACCGCCATCTACCTGCTGACCGTCCCACGGAGCTCCCGCTGCATTGGCCCCGAATGAAAACCCGTTCGTACGGTCATCGTAAGGGTCCATGAAAAGCAGGAAATTATCGTTCTTGTTGAAGCTGAAATCCCGCTTGAGAGATTCCACGACCAGGCTCCCTTTTGCGGGTTTGTGATTGACTACGAGGATGTAGAGATTACGCTCGTCATACGCCATGCGAACGTCGGTCTTCGCATTGGCATAGCTCGTGTCCATCGGCTGCATCATAAAAAAATCTGAAGCAACCTCGGTGGTGCTCCAGGCCGGATCATTTGCCAATCCGTCAATTTTGATCGGGGAGGTAGCTCGGAAAATATGATAGCGGTAGCTGGCGTTGGGCTTTTGCGCCGCTGCTATGGTACAGGCTACCGCTATCAAAACCCAGGCGCTTAAAAGTCTGTTTACCAGGCCTGGCAAACAGCGCGGCGGGATCGTCATAAACAGGTTATAAGGATTTAATATACAGGATTATGGATTCGAGATCGCTTTCTGATACGATCCCCACATACGAAGGCATTTCGCCGCTATAACCTTTCACATGCCTCACCGGGGGATCCAGAATAGACTCTTTCAGGTACTTTTCGTTCGCAACCACAGACGACCCGTCGGTAAATTCGCGCTTTTTCCCGATAATACCCTGCAAGGGCGGACCGTACATACCTTCTATCTGCTGCCCGGTGGAATGGCAGCCCACACAGGCCAGCTTCTCGAACATCGCCTTCCCGTGCTCGGCCGAAACCACTTCTACAATGCTTTCGGCGGCCTTGGCTATCGCGGCCTCATTCTTCAGCAGGGGCAGTTCGACATTTTTAAAGCCATAAGGCTGCAGCGTCAGCGGCTCAAGCGTTTTAGGGGTAAACCAGAACCCGTCCTGCATAGACCTGCCATCCTCGGCGACAATCTCATACAGCACTTCCATCTGCTCGGCTGTTTTCATGTGCGGGAGCAAAAGGAAAACCGATTTTTTATCCGCAGAAATATAGCTGGCCAGGATCGGTAAGGTTTCCTGTCCCGGGGTTCCGTCGAGCTTGTAATGCCCGGAGCCGTATTCTTCCGTACGGAGGTAATTCCATCTCTTCACCCGGAAATTTTTCGGATCGGTAGCCGCTTCGGCGCTGAGGGGCGAATCGAACGTGATGATAACGCCCTCCGTACCGGCTTCAAATTTATTGGGACGATAGCTCGGAAGGCCGGTATACCGGAGCCGCTGCAAGGCGCTTATGCCGTTGGAGCTGGAGCCCCAGAGATTAAAGCCGGCGATGTAAAGCTGCCCGTCTTTAGGATTGACCGTGCCTTTGGAAGTAGGTGCGGCATAGGCGCCTTTGATAAAGCTGACCCCTCCCTGGATCGACTGGCTCGTCGTGTCGAAAAGT
>MEDT01000229.1 GCA_001724175.1 Cytophagaceae bacterium SCN 52-12
GCCCCGTACGGAGCAGATCCCGAAAGACCGCTACCGGAAAGGAGATCACATCAAAGCTGTGGTTCACAAGGCCGAGCTCAATAACGGCGCTCCCCGTGTTACGCTTTCCAGGACTTCACCTGTTTTCCTGGAAAGGCTGTTTGAAGTGGAAATCCCGGAGATCTATGACGGGCATATCGTGATCAAAAAAATTGTAAGGGAGCCCGGCGAAAGGGCAAAGGTCGCCGTGGAATCGCTCGACGACAGGATAGACCCGGTAGGCGCCTGCGTCGGTATGAAAGGCTCGAGGATACACACGATCGTACGTGAGCTCGGGAATGAGAATATTGACGTGATCAATTATACCGACAACCTGGAACTGCTGATCAGCCGCGCGCTCAGCCCTGCGAAGATCACTTCGATGCAGATAGACCGCGAGGCCAAGAGAGTTTCCGTTTTCCTCCGTCCTGACCAGGTTTCCCTGGCCATCGGGAAAGGCGGCCAGAATATCAAGCTTGCCGGCAAGCTGATCGGTATGGAAATTGATGTATTCCGTGATGTTGAGGAACTCTCCGAAGAAGATGTTGACCTGACCGAATTTACAGACGAAATTGAGGAGTGGATCATCGATGAGCTTCGGAAAATAGGATTAGATACCGCGAAAAGCGTGTTGGCGCTCAGCCGGGAGGAACTTGTCAGGAGGACCGATCTCGAAGAGGCCACAGTTGAAGATGTTCTTGAAATCCTCAGAAAGGAGTTCGAATAGCTTTGGCAAAACCGGAGGATGCAGGAGAGCTGCTTTCTTCATCAATTATTCAATTTCCCTTTAAGCAATTAAAGGGTTCAAGACTATTAATAGCTTTATGGCAGAAAACAAAATGATGCGCCTTAGCCAAGTGGCAAAAATCCTGAAAGTAGCTACCACTACAATCGTGGATCATCTTTCTGCCGAAGGTTTTAAGGTGGAGTCAAGCCCAAACACAAAAATAGACGGCGAACAGATCCATGTTCTGGCGGAGGATTTTGATTCGGATGAATTGCGTGCCATTTTAAAGCCTACCGGAGAAAGTCCCGAGCCAAAAGCTTCACCTGCAGCTGAATCCGGTGATGACGATGTGGTGAGATACTTCAGGGAGGAGCCTGTCGCCAGGACTCCTGCGCCCGAACCGACACCTCAGCCGGAGCCCGAAGCAGCCAAAACCGAAAATAAACTGCCCGGCGTAAAAGTTATAGGAAAGGTAGAGCTGGATAGCAGAGGGAATGTAATTCCCCCGAAAATCCACACGCCTGCTCCTGAACCCGCACCCGCGCCGGAAGAAAAAACCGAGGAGAAGCCTCAGCCTGTCGCTGAAGTAAAAGAGGAGGAGCATCCCGTTGAGCAAAAAACCGAAGTCGCAGAAGAAGCTCCTGCTACCCAAATACCCGCGGCAACAGAAGAAGCCATTGCGGACGAGCCGCCTGCACCGGCTGCAGAAGAAGAAACAGCACCCGAAAAAGTCGCAGCTGAAGCGGAGCCTAGCGGCCATGCTGGAGAGGAAGCTGCCGAGCCCGCCGAAACGCCTGAAGTGAAACCGCAGGCTCCGGAGGATGAAGTCATAGCAGCCAGGAACAAGCCGTTGAAAGGGCTGACCGTGGTGGGCAAAATCGAGCTCCCGGCAGAACGGTCCAAAAAGAAGGAGGATGCTTCCTCTGACGACAATGACCGGAAGCGGAAACGGAAAAGAAAGAGAATACGGGGAGAAGTAAAGACTGAAAACAAACCTTCTACCGACGTTCAGTCTCCGCAGCAATCCGGGCAGGCAGCACCGGGCGGCGGGAACCGCGGGGGATCGAATGCCCCGGGCAGCGGCGGTGGCGATGGCAACAAGTTTAAAGGCGCCGCAGGAGGAAGCCGCCGGAGGGAAAAGCGGGAAGAGGTATCACAGAAAGAAGTTTCCGAAAATATCAAGGCTACAATGGCCCGCCTCAGCGGATCTTCCGCCAGGGGTGCATCTGCGAAAGCCAGGAGAAGAAGAGACCGGAGCGGGGACGACCTGGATGAGCACCTGGACAGCGGCGAAGACAAATTATTGCGCGTAACCGAGTTTGTAAGCGCTAACGAGCTGTCTTCTCTCATGGATGTATCAGTACAGGAAGTTATTTCCGTGTGTCTGAACATGGGTCTTTTTGTCTCGATCAACCAGCGTCTGGATGCTGAAGCTATAGCTTTTATTGCCGACGAATTCGGCTATGAAGTACAGTTTATTTCAGCCGAAGAGGAAATCGAAGGAGACGGCGAGGAAGAAGCCGACGATGAAGCCGACTTGGTGGAACGTGCCCCGATCGTTACGATCATGGGTCACGTCGATCATGGTAAAACTTCCCTTCTTGACTATATCCGTAAGGCAAATGTCGTAAGCGGCGAGGCAGGGGGAATTACCCAGCATATCGGCGCTTACAGTGTCAAGACCCAGACAGGGAAGCTGGTAACATTCCTGGATACGCCGGGTCACGAGGCATTTACCGCGATGCGCGCCCGGGGAGCCAAGATAACCGACGTCGTCATTATCGTGATCGCCGCCGACGACAGCATCATGCCGCAGACGCGCGAAGCCATCAACCACGCGCAGGTAGCGGGCGTTCCTATCGTGTTTGCCTTTAGCAAAATAGATAAGCCGGGCGCCAACTCCGATAAAATAAGGGAAGAGCTTTCCCAGATGAACCTGCTTGTTGAGGACTGGGGTGGAAAGTACCAGGCCCAGGAGATTTCTTCCAAAACAGGACTTGGTATAGAAGACCTGCTTGAAAAGGTCCTTCTCGAAGCCGAGCTTCTGGAACTCAAAGCCAACCCCAAGAAAAGAGCCAACGGTACTGTTATAGAAGCCTCGCTTGACAAAGGACGTGGGTATGTGACCACTCTGCTGGTACAGAACGGAACCATGCGCGTCGGCGATATTATCCTGGCAGGCGCCCACTTCGGCCGTGTCAAAGCAATGACCGACTACCGCGGCAACCGCCTGAAGGAAGCCGGCCCGTCGACTCCCGTACAGTTGCTGGGTCTTAACGGCGCTCCCCAGGCGGGTGATAAGTTTAACATCACCGAAAGCGAACGGGAGGCTCGCGAAATTGCTACCAAACGTGAGCAGATACTACGCGAGCAGTCTATCCGTACCCGCAAGCACATTACGCTGGAAGAGATCGGGCGCAGAAAGGCGATCGGTAACTTCAAGCAGCTGAACCTCATTGTGAAAGGTGACGTGGACGGGTCTGTTGAAGCGATATCTGATTCGCTGCTGCAGCAATCGACGGAAGAAGTACAGGTCAATATTATCCATAAAGCTGTCGGGCAGATTTCCGAATCGGATGTCAACCTGGCTATCGCCTCGGATGCTATCATAGTTGGTTTCCAGGTACGGCCTTCACCGAGCGCCAAGAAGATGGCGGAACAGGAACAGATCGAGATACGTCATTATTCGGTTATTTACCAGGCTATTGAAGAAATCAAGGATGCTATCCTGGGGATGCTTGCGCCTACAGTTGAGGAAGTGGTTACCGGTAATATCGAGATCCGCGAAGTATTTAAGATCAGCCGCATAGGAACCATCGCAGGTTGCTACGTAACAGACGGCTTTGTAAAGCGCAATAACAAGATCAGGGTGGTTCGCGCCGGTATCGTGATCCATACCGGGGAGATCGATTCACTTAAGCGTTACAAAGATGATGTACAGGAGGTCAGGGCAGGCTACGAATGCGGCCTGAACGTCAAGAACTTCAATGACATAGAAGTAGGAGATATCATCGAAAGCTTCGAGTTTAAAGAGGTGAAGCGGACGCTGTAAAGC
Source organism: Cytophagaceae bacterium SCN 52-12 (assembly GCA_001724175.1). Classification (GTDB taxonomy): domain Bacteria; phylum Bacteroidota; class Bacteroidia; order Cytophagales; family Spirosomataceae; genus Ravibacter. The sequence goes on from MEDT01000229.1 coordinate 3,801, forward strand.
AGGCTTGCTTTCCGGAGAAAAAAGAGCCGTAGGCCCGGTGCATGCAGATATGCCTCGGGCCTACGGCTTTTTGTATGACACAGCCCCCTCCCCTCGCCCCCCGGATTAAAATCCGGGGTTACAAGATGTATCGAGCCTACGGCTCTGCGCCGTGCGGTGCTCATGCCTGGCAAAAGACCGTACAAAACAGTACGGGCTGAGCCGATTATTTTAAGTTTTTTTTGAAATAGCTTACTCTTGCTGACACGCCCTTGTCACAAGGCGCCCTTAACATTGTATCATCAAATCACCGTAACCAAAAACATTGAAAACCATGAGCACTGTTAAGCCCATCATCACACCCGAAGAATTATTGAAACACTGGCAGGGACATCGCGCCCTGACGCGGCGCGTTATCGAAGCTTTTACTGAAAAAGACCTGTTCGAGTTCAGCATCGGGGGAATGAGACCATTTTCCACTCTTGCAAAGGAATTGCTGGCCATCGCCGTTCCGGGATTGAAGGAAATTGTAACGGGAGAAACTTCACCCTTTGATGAAGAAGGCGCCGGCCTGGAAACAAAAGCGGCTATCCTGGAGGCCTGGGATCAATCTACGGTTCAGATCGATGATTACTGGGCGCAGATTTCGCTTGAAAAGTTCAGGGAAACCAATAACCTTTTCGGTCAGTACAATTTTCCCGTCATTGACAATATCCTGTATTTTATAGACAATGAAATCCACCACCGCGGCCAGGGGTATGTGTACCTGAGAGCTCTGGGCATTGAGCCGCCCTATTTTTGGGAAAGGGAAAAAGTGGCGGTAGAGGGGTAGCAGCAGAATATCATTTTTGAAATCCGAAAGCACAGGATTCCCGCGCTTTCGGATTTCATACCTGTTGATTTACATAGCTATGCTTCACCCCTTCCCTATCCTTTCCGAAATTCTTGTCACCAGCTCATTAACCTCGTCTTTCAGCTCCTCCGGTTCCAGAATATCTACCTGGTCTGCAAACATCAGGTACCATCTTGCAAAGCCGTTGATTGTATAATCCGATTCGAACAGCATCTCGACTTTGTCTCCTGCTTCTTTCTCGGAAACAAACCCAAAGTGCTTCCTGTCCCATTTCAGAAAACGCGCCGCATTCTTTCCTGCAAGAAGCCTGACGCGCTTTTTACTGATGGGATAGTCCCGGCTGAGAAAATAGTCGAGACTTTCGTGCTGCAAAGCAAATGGATCTTCGGTCAGGCGAATCCCATAGATGCGGTCTGCCCTGAACTGACGATAGTCCTTTCTCAGGTGGCAATAGGCCAGCAAATACCAGTTGTTGTTTTGGTGAAATATACCTACAGGCTCGATACTTCTTTCATTAGGAGCTTCGGCTTCCACCGATTGATAGAGCAGCACGACCTGCTTTTTTTCAGCGATCGCCTCAAACAGGACCCCCAGCACATCCGGAACGTCCTTATTAAAAAGTTTTTCAGAACGGGTCACCCGCACGCTTGCCCTCACCGTTTCTACCCTGTCCTTTTGCTCATCCTTCAGCACCGACTTGATTTTGAACATAGCCGATTGGAAATGCCTGCCGAGGCTTTCATCGACAAACTTCTGCATCAGCTTCTCCGCCGCCACGAATGTAAACGCTTCTTCACGCGTAAATACGACTGGCGGCAACCGGTATCCTTCTACCAGCGAATAGCCGACTCCTGCTTCACCCGCAATCGGGACCCCGGCAGATTCCAGTGAGCGGATGTCGCGGTATACCGTCCGAAGGCTTACATCAAAGCGCTCCGCAAGCTCCTGCGCACGTACCACCCTTTTCGATTGCAGCTGAATCAGTATCGCTACAATCCTCTCAAACCGCTTTATCGATTCGTCTGCAGGCATGTCGGAGCTGTCTTTAAAAACTAAATCATATATTAACCTACTATCCGGATTGTACTGTTGCCGTCGATTCCCTTTTCAACCTGTATCTGCACCGGTATACGTTCCTTCATTTCCTGGCGATGCGATATCACGCCCACTGTCTTGCTGCTCTCGTCCTGCAGCCGCTCGAGTATAGAAACCGCGGATTCGAGTGTTTCGGCATCAAGGGTACCAAATCCTTCATCTATGAAAAGGCTTTCGATCCGCACATTTCTGGAGGCAAGATCCGACAGCGCCAGCGCCAGCGCGAGGCTCACGGTAAAGGTCTCCCCTCCCGACAACGTGCTCACTGCCCTGGACTGGTTACCCTGGTAGGTGTCCAGCACGTAGAGCCCGTCCATGTCGCTCCGGGGCTTCTCCAGGATATAACGGTCCGACAGCTTGCTTAGCCTTGCATTGGCAAGACCGATCAGGTTGCTCAGTGTAAGGCTCTGCGCGAATGCGCTGAACATGTTACCTGAAGCATCACCGATGTATTGCTTTAGCAGCTCCCATTTTCGGTGCTCCTGCCGCTGCCGTTCCAGACCGGCTACCATTTCTTCGAAGCGGTCCCGGTTTTCTTCTTCGGTCTGAAGAATATTCTGGAGA
>MEDT01000230.1 GCA_001724175.1 Cytophagaceae bacterium SCN 52-12
GAAAAGCTGCACGGGGAAGAGATCGCCAAAGGATACCCGGCCGATTTCGTGGACAATTACGACCTGATCCGCGGACGTGAGAAAAACCAGCTGGAAGGACACTTCTGGCGCATCAACCAGAACATCGGCCTTCTCGCCATGTCGGGCAATCCCGCGCACAACGCGCTTATTGCAAAGATCCTGGGTAAAGCCACCTCCGGCGGCCCGATGATGACGCGTGAAAACGACTACTTCGACGGGCGGATCGACCTGAAGCTGGTGCCCTTCCACAACCGGATCCTCAACCTTTGCTTCTATGCCGAAAGGCTGCCCGACCACCGGTTCATAGACCCCTTCCTCAGCTTGCTGAAGGATGAGCATATCGGCGGTTTTGTCACGAAAGATGCAGAGAAAACACGCTGGAGAGTGTACGGCGGCGACCTGGAGCTGTTTATTGGGGCGGCGCTCGCCAGGAGCGGCGGACAAAAAGGTTATGAGCTGCTGACCGATTATCTGGGTGATATTCACTACGACTTCAAGAAATTTGCCTCCCGTGAGCTGAGCCAGCTGACCGGCAGCGATTTCGGATATGATGAAAAGAAATGGAAAACCCATATCGCCGGTCTGTCGTTTCCGCAGCCTACCGTCAAATTCGGAAAGGATATAGAAGTATAGTATGAAGCTGCTGGTTGCTGTTTTTCTTTTATTTGCCGATCCCGGACCTGTGTTCTACCGGAGCCAGACGGTGCCTGCCGGGCGCCTGACGCGACAACCGGGACCTTATGAAATCGCGGACGACAAAGGAAAAACGGCGGCCGTAGAGCTGCTGCTCGACAGCGCTTCACAAAAAATTTACTGGTATCGCAGGCTTTTCACGGAAGTCTGCCTTACCGGTGAATGCCGGCCGATCGACATAGGAATATACTGGACCGGCAGCGGAAAATATCTTGGAGTTGAAGTCTTCGGAGAAAATCTCACCAAAACCGATCATTCGGATTTCTCAAATTTTGATTACCGGAAGCTCGAATCCGTGCTGCGGGATGAATGGTCGCCGCTAAGGGAGTTCGAATTCGAGGAGCTCGTCGATGAAAAAAAAGAAGGCGTCGATGCCACAACAGGAGCGACCAAAAAGGTAATAGCCGACGCTTCGGTGAAGGATGCCGTCTATACGACCTATACGATGTGGCACCTGATACACGTGGGAGAAGGAGAGCAGCTGGCCTTGCTCACTTACCGGTATCTCAACGAAAACCCGGAGATGCTTACAGCATCTCTTGAGCACGATACCCCGGAGTACCTTGCATTCCTCCTGGACGGGCTTACTTCCGGGAGCCTGTCTATCAGTCCGGGCCTCGTTTCAGTGGTACTGAAAGGATTGGATCAGTCCGATGTATCGTTAAAAAACACAGCCTTCAAAGCAATAAGCCTCTTGCCGTTGAATAGCCCGGAAGTGCAGGCCGGGCTTGCGTCGGCCTATAAGCAATGGACGATCCCCGACAAAAACCGTTTCCTGCAGTCGGCATCCGGGCTGGAAACTTTGCATGAAAAGCTTTATGAGGCGCTCGCTGCAGACCTTGTGCAGGACAACGCCTGGTTTTTATCTTCACTCATACCTGTCCTTGCCAAAGGCGGCAACCAGTCGCCGGAGGTAGTAAGAAGGATCCGGGAGCTGGCCCGATCGGATCAGCCCCGGGTTAAGGAGATGGCAAACGGGTTTCTCAGCCGGATCGGGCTTAAACCCTGAGACGCCAAAGCGCCTGTCCCTTCGCTGATCTTTCGCGGTATCATTTCTTCAGAGATCTTTCCCGTCTGGAGACGGTGAAAGAGCGATAGCGGGTCTCAGACCCGGAAACGGATTCCCACTAAATCCCGGTCTGCATGACCCGGTCTCCGCGACCCGGTCTGCGCGACCCGTATCCGGACGGGGAGGGCGAGTATGTAGTCTTCATTATCTGCGTATTATAGTAGAACAAATATTCTCCAATAGAAAAAGTGTAAGTTATTATGGGATTTTTATAAATTTATGCCCATCGTTGAAAATGCCTTCTGATCGGCAGCCTGCCGGTGGTACGATCAGGTAGCAGGCAGGATGGATGTAGCGTGCCGCCGGGAGGTCGGATAAAAGAGTAGCAAACACTCATAACTGTCATAGTAATCATGCAGAAAGCGGGGCTCTACGAGAATCTTGATGATCTGGAGTTGATGTCGTATGCTGCGGATGACGACAGGGAAGCGTTCGCGGAAATATATAACCGGTACAAGCGTCCTTTATATCTGCATGCTTATAAAATGCTCGGCAACCAGGAGGAAGCAAAGGACGTTCTCCAGGATGTATTTGCCGGCTTATGGGGAAAGCGGCATTCGATTGTGCTGGAAAGCGGCCTGTCTCCCTACCTGTACCGGTCGGTGAAATATCGCATACTTAACATTGTCAGTCACAAAAAGACGCAGGACAGGTACCTGGAGTCCCTGGCCGCTTTCATCGAAAAAAGTGAGAACATCACTGATCTCCAGGTGAGGGAAAATGAGCTTCAGGAGCTGATTGAACAGGAAATAACGCGCCTTCCTCCTAAAATGAGGGAGGTTTTCGAACTGAGCAGCCGGCAGGATCTTTCCTACAAGGAAATAGGGGAGATATTGGGCATTTCCGACAAAACGGTAAAAAAACAGGTACATAATGCCAGGGCCATTCTCCGGAACAGGCTGGCCGTAATAACGGTCTTCCTGTATTGCTTCTGGTCTTAAAATATTTTTTTTCTTTTCTTCTACTCCCTTTCACCATTTCAATTGTCTTTAACATAAATCCGGTATAAGGACCGGCATCGCCTTACGCGGGCCGCTGCTTCGTGGTTTTGCTGACCTCCGGTTAACCGTTTTCTATTTACTAACCCCGAAAGGGATGCCATGATTATAGCATGGATATATCAAAGGCCAGGGCGTTGCTCCGTGAATACAGGAACGGTACGCTGACAAAAAAAGGAAGGGCTATGCTCGAAAGCTGGTATCTCGACAACGCCAGGTCCCGGAAAGACCTGCCGGAGCCTGATGATCTCGATGCGGCGCTGGACGAGGTGTGGGAAAAGCTGTCGGACGAAAAGGCAGCGCTTCCCGGAAAGAAAATTTTCTCCCGCAGTTATCAGTGGGTAGCCCGCCTGGGGATCGCAGCTTCGGTATTGCTGGCGGTAGGTATCTGGCTGTTCCGGGCTCATACTACATCGCACGGAGACCAGGATGCACAGGTATCGGAAAGCAGCTTGCCGGCCAACGCGGTGAATTCCAGGGCCTATCTTACCCTGGCCGACGGCAGGAAGATCGACCTGGAAAAAGCAGGCCCCGGCGTTTTGATCGAGGAAGACTTTCTTTCTTTTACCAAGACAGCCGAGGGGGAGCTGGTATATGGAAAAAAGAATACGGACGAAGCCGGGAATCCCGCCCGCGAGGGCAGGTACCATGAAGTATCCACTCCGAATGCCGGGCAATATATGATCCGGCTTCCCGACGAAACAAAGGTTTGGCTCAACGCAGGCTCGACCCTTCGCTTCCCCGAGGCTTTCAATGAAAAGGAACGGGTTGTGGAAGTTACGGGAGAGGCTTATTTCGAGGTGGCGAAGGCCCTGTACCGGGACCGGAGGATACCTTTCAAGGTGAAAACCGCCCACCAGGTGATAGAAGTCCTCGGGACGGTATTCAATGTGAACAGCTATGCCGATGAGCATGTCATCAAAACCACGCTGGTAGAAGGAAGCATACGGGTAAACTTTATCAATGCCGCCAACAGGGAAGTGCTTTTGAAACCGGGGCAGCAGCTGCGCTATAGCGAGAAGGAAGCCGCAGACCTGTCTGCGGGAGAAGCCGTCCGGCTGGATGTAAGCCAGGTAGATGCGCAGTTTGAGGTAGCCTGGAAGCATGGTTTTTTCCGGTTCAACAATGCAAGCCTGGAAGAGCTGATGCGCCAGATCTGCAGGTGGTATAATATGGATGTCGAGTATCACGGTGTCTCTACAAAGCATGAGTTTGTAGGAGAAATTGAGCGCTCAGCTCCCCTGGCAGAAGTCCTGGCCATTCTCGAAGTCGGCAATCTTTCCTTCACACTAGACGGGCGCAAAATAATTGTGACGAATGAGCCAAGGGAAAACTAATCAAATCTAAACCTGGAAAATTTATGTGACACGAATAGATCAGCTCTCTCTGGAAAGATTACTATTGTGATAACCCCGGAACTTCGGTCAGAATGCTGCTATCTTCTTCGGGAGATAGACTGGAATCTTATTTGCTAAAAAATGGTCTGAACTTTTTAAATCTTAACAAATCGATGACCCAACTACAGTCGAAACAAAGAGCGTATATAGAAAAGAGTTATTTTTCCGGGTGGCGGCTCATACGCAGGCCTTCCGCTTACCTGATCTTACTTGGATTGCTGACCATCGCCACCGGGTTCTCACAGAAACTGGCGCTTTCGGTAAAGAATGCGCCGCTGTCACAGGTCTTCAGGCAGATTGAACAGCAAACCGGCTATACCTTTTTTTATGATAACCAGGTCATCAGAAATACACCGCCGGTGACGGTAGAATACCGCGGAGAGGACATCCGGAAGCTGCTGGACCAGGTGCTCGACGGACAGCCGCTGACCTACCGTATCCACAAGAAGCGCGTGATGATCAAAAAAGAGAAAGCGCCGGGAAGCGGGAGCACTTCAGTCTCGTCTTTCGCTTCTCCCGAACCAGGGTATGCGCCGGCTTCGCCGATGCCCGCAAGGATGGCTGATCGCCTGCAATCTGCCGAGAAGGCATCTCCGGAGAAAAAGGAGCGTGCCGTAACAGGAAAAGTTACGGATGAGAACGGTGAAGCGTTGCCCGGGGTAAACATCCTCGTAAAAGGCACCCAGCAGGGAAGCGTGAGCGACGCAAGAGGAGCGTATATAATCGAAGTGCAGAATGAAAATGCCGTATTGGTGTTTAGCTTTGTCGGCTATATAAGCCAGGAGATAGCGGTAGGGAACAGGACTTCTGTCGATGTATCGCTCCAGGTCGATCAGAAAGCGCTGGAGGAAGTGGTAGTCGTCGGGTACGGTACGCAAAAGAAAACGTCCGTCACCGCAGCCGTCTCCACGATGAAAGGATCTGAAATGGCCTCAACTCCCATTACCAACCTGAGCAACGGCCTGGGTGGAAGAATGTCGGGGCTGATCTTTAAACAAGGCTCGGGAGAGCCGGGCAAGGATGCCGCCAATATTTACATCCGCGGGATCTCCACTACCGGAAGCAGCTCTCCGCTCCTGATCGTGGATGATATTCCCAGGGCATTCCAGGACCTGGATCCCAACACCATCGAGAGCGTTACGGTGCTGAAAGATGCCGCGGCCGTGGCGCCTTACGGGGTAGCCGGTGCAAACGGGGTTATCCTTGTGACGACCAAAAGAGGCAAGACAGGCGCTCCCTCTCTTTCCTACAACGGGTACGTCGGCTTTCAAAACCCGACCCGCCTGACAGAGTATCCGAGTTCTTACGAATATGCGCAGATGGTCAATGCTGCGGCGGCCAACGAAGGTCTTCCTCCCAGGTATTCGGACGATGTCATGCAGAAGTTCCTAGACGGCTCCGACCCGGACCGCTATCCTAACAACAATGCCTGGGACCTGATCAACAGGAACACCGCGCTGACCAGTCATAACATCGAAATCAACGGGGGTACGGACCGCGTCAAATACTACGGCAGCCTTGGCTATCAATACGAGGCTGGCCTGTTTGCCGCCACTTACCAGAACCGCTTCAATCTCAACCTCGTCCTTGACGCGCAGGTCACCAAAACAACCAAGGTCGGTCTGAGCCTGAAGGGCCGCGAGCAGAATAACCACTATCCCTCCGAAACCACCGACCGTATCTTCATTACTATTACCAATGCGAAGCCGGACTGGACGCAGATCTATCAGAACGGGCTTCCCGGCGCGCTGCTCGCGGGCATGATCCATGCAGACGGATACCGGAAGACCTATACGACGCAGATCTTCTCACAGCTTTCGGTCGAGCAGGAGCTTCCCTTCATCAAAGGGCTGAAAGCCAAAGGCGTCGTGGCCTTTGATCCGACAGGGGTATTCAACAAAAACTGGCTGCGACCTGTGCAGTACTGGACGCTGGACACCACCACCAACCAATATAATGTCAACGTAATGGAAAGGCCGAAGGCCGAGCTCAATCAGGGCTATATCCGGGCTACGCAGCTCACTTTCCAGGGAAGCCTGAATTACAATGCCACTTTCGGTAAAAGCAACGTAGGAGTGCTTGCCCTGTT
>MEDT01000231.1 GCA_001724175.1 Cytophagaceae bacterium SCN 52-12
CCCGCCGATCACTTTCCATATCTCGGCCCGGCGGTGATGATACTGCCATGAAAGCCTTTTTCCGGGCGCAACCAAAAGGATTTTGGGGCTCAGCTTGTCAAAGCCTTCGAAATCGCTCAGGGAAAGGTGTGAGAAGAAGGTTTCAATAAACTTCGGCGCCTGTGCTTCATCCAGAACCAAAAACCCCCCCCAGGGCCTGTTCTGGTCTTTGTTGACAATTGAAAATCCCAGGTCCCGGATGTAATTTTCTACGTAGCCGAAAACTTCGCTTTTCTCAGTTTGAGCCGGAAATGATTTCATTTCAAAATTTAAGTTTGTTTATATACTGCCTGCACCATGGCGCACCGCCTTTCATATCAAAGGAAAAAGAGGGATACCCTTAAGTATCCCTCCTGATTATAATAACATCTATAAAAAGCCGCTTTTACTTCCTGTCTTTCATATCCACGAAATCGCGATGCACCGGACCGGTATAGATCTGCCGGGGCCGGCCTATAGGCTCCTTATTATCGCGCATTTCCTGCCACTGCGCTATCCAGCCGGGCAGGCGCCCGATAGCGAACATTACAGTAAACATATTGGTCGGGATACCCAGCGCCCGGTATATGATCCCCGAATAGAAATCGACATTCGGGTAAAGCTTTCTTTTGATAAAATACTCATCCTCCAATGCGGCCGTTTCAAGGGCCTTGGCGATATCCAGCACCGGGTCTTTTACCCCAAGCTTACCCAGCACTTCGTCGGCAGCTTTCTTGATGATCTTCGCGCGCGGGTCAAAGTTCTTGTAGACCCTGTGACCGAACCCGAACAACCTGAAGCCGCTGTTTTTGTCCTTGGCCATATCGATGTACTTCTGGGTATCGCCGCCGTCGGCTTTGATATCTTCCAGCATCTCTATCACCTCCTGGTTTGCACCGCCGTGCAGAGGCCCCCAGAGCGCCCCGATACCCGCGGATATGGATGTATACAAATTAGCCTGGGAAGATCCTACGAGCCTTACCGTAGAAGTAGAGCAATTCTGCTCATGGTCTGCATGGAGAATCAGCAATTTGTTAAGCGCCTTGGAAACCACCGGATCCACCTCATACTTGTCGACCGGAAGGGCAAACATCATGTGAAGGAAATTGGAGCAATAGTCCAACGCATTATTAGGGTAATTTACAGGGTGTCCCTGTGATTTTTTGTAAGACCACGTAGCGATAGTGGGCAGCTTGGCCAGCAGCCTGATAATATGAAGGTTGGTATCGTCCGGCTGCTTGGAATCGTATGAATCAGGATAAAACGCGCTCATCGCGCTTACCAGCGAAGAAATGACGCCCATCGGGTGTGCATTGACCGGAAAGCCTTCAAAGATCTTGCGCATATCCTCATTGACGAGCGTATGGATTCTGATCTTATTTTCGAAATGGCTGTATTCTTCCTCTGTGGGAAGCTCGCCGTATATCAGGAGGTAGGCGACTTCCAGGAAAGTAGCATTTTCCGCCAGATCTTCTATCGAATAGCCCCGATAACGGAGGATTCCTTTTTCCCCGTCCAGGAAGGTGACGCTGCTTTTGGTAGCGCCCGTATTTTTGTAGCCGCTGTCGAGCGTGATGTAGCCGGTCAGGTCCCTGAGCTTACTGATGTCCAGGGCTTTTTCACCTTCAGATCCCTCAAGGGTAGGGAACTCGTACTTTTTATCATCAAGAATTATTTCCGCTTTATGATCAGACATAATATTGTATCAGCTATGAAGATTAAAGTTTATTAAAGAAAGTTCGACGGTTAAGTAATGAATGTAGGTTATTGTCAGGCAACTACGTTTTCTCTGATTGGTTTTCATTCCAGTAATACGAATCCGGGTAGACCCTCGGACCGAAGATCGCGGTCCCTACCCTGACGATGGTAGCCCCTTCCTCGATCGCAACTTCCAGGTCCCCGCTCATACCCATAGAAAGCTCCAGGCTGTCGTAGCCCATATCCAGGATTTCATCCCGGATAGATTTAAGCAACCTGAAACATTTCCTCACTTTTTCTGCTTCCTGGGAAAACAGGCCAATGGTCATCAGTCCCTTCAGGTTCAGCGTATCGCACTTTTTTATAGATTTTGCGAGCTCAACCGCAGATTCCGGGGCTACGCCGAACTTGCTTGCTTCATAAGAAGTATTCACCTGGAGGAACACATCCATGCGTTTCTGCTCGGATTGAAGACGCTGATCAAGCTTCTCCACCAGGTCGGGCCTGTCAACCGACTGGATACAGCTAGCCCACCGGAGCACCTCCTTGATCTTGTTGGTCTGCAGATGACCGATAAAATGCCATTCTACAGGTAGATCGGCAATTTTTTCCGCCATCCGGGTGCCATCCTGCACTCTGTTTTCTCCAAACAGCAGCTCACCCTGCGAGGCGGCATAACGGAGCTTTTCCTCAGGGACTGTTTTTGTGGCAAGCAACAACTTCACTGTGTCAACCGGTCTGCCGCTATTAAGGCAGGCCAGCTCCATACGACGGTGAATAACCTTAAGATTATGTGCAATATCCTGTGTCAAAATATAAAAGCGGGTGAACCTGCTGATACTTTCGGGCATCCCAAATATAGCAATATATGCCCGATCGGGAAGTGTATTTCTTAGTTTTTTTCCTACAAAAACGTGTTTCCTTTCCGACAGGGACAAAACCGGCAGCCTGCGCAAAGCGGCGGAAGCGCAAGCATGGCAAAGCGGTCTCCCGGTATACGCAAAAAGAGCGGGGACGGCAGTGCCGTTCCCGCTCTTTTGTATCTACCTCCCGTACCGGGATTATTTGTTCTGATCAGGATCAGTGTACAGGTTGAAGTACTGATCGATCTTCGGAGTAATGATGATTTCTGTTCTACGGTTCAAAGCCCTGTCAGCGCTTGTCGAGTTGCCCGCTTTAGGAGCATATTCTCCGCGGCCGCCGGCTGTCAGACGTGAAGGATCGACTCCATATTTCTTTTGGAGAAGACGAACCACCGAAGTAGCGCGTTTTACACTCAGATCCCAGTTGTCTACAAGGTTTTCGCTTGAGAACGGTACGTTGTCTGTATGTCCTTCTACCAGGATTTCGATCTGCTTGTAGTCGTTAAGGATTTTAGCTACGTTACCTACTACGCCTTCAGCCTGCGAGTTGATGATGGAGCTTCCTGAACGGAACAGCATTTTGTCGGAAAGTGAAACGTAAACTACGCCTTTTTTCACCTCTACCTGAACATCGTCTTCGCTAACTCCTGAAAGGGAGCGCTTCAGGTTGTTCACCAGCACCATGTTCAGCGAATCTTTCTGCTGAATGCTGCGGTTCAGATCCTGGATATACCTTCCCTGCTGGTTCAAAGTCTCCATCGACTTTTTGATACTTTCAGCACCGGCTTTGGTTACGATCGACAGATCCGAGAAACGATCCAGCACCTGGAGGTTCTGCTGCTTAAGAAACTCCATCTGCTCTTCGAGTTCTTTCACACGACGGTTTCTTGCTTCTACCTCGTCGGTTTTTTTCTTTAGCTCGCCGGACAGGTTGGTTGCCCTGGTGTCACAATCGCTTAAAGCCGTCCTGGCTTTGTCAAGTGCAGCCTGAAGTTCGCTCTTCTCATTCTCCAATGAAAGCGCTTTTTTCTTGCTCACGCAAGAACCCAACATAAATACAGCTACAACTGCTACTAAAATACTACGCATAAATGTTCCCAAGATTAAAGCTTTTAATGTTACAAAGAGGTTTAAATTAAAAAATGCTTTTAGCCAGACATGCGTTTGACTACTCAAATAGTTTTGTCCGATTGCAAATGTAAAGCACAAAGATATATAACCAGACCTATATATCCGGAAATTCGTTCAGAAATATTAACAATATTCTGCCCCCGGGAAAGCGCCGGGCTGCCCGCTGCCCGTTCGGGCAACGGAGACAGCGCCGTTCAGTTTAAAACGGAACGGACCAATAAGGATTGCGCCTCGATTTTATACTGTCGTAAAAATGCTTGGAAAGAAGCGCATCGTAAGTTTTGAGATTTATCTTCCGTCCTTTCAGCTTTTTGGAAGGCTGGATCTCATCTCCTACCGGTCTGAGCTCTATTTTTTTGGCGGTCAGGACGATATCCCCTTCATTCGCCTCCAGCTCAAGTATAGCCCCGGGCAGTCCGAAGTACAGGCCCGGCCCGACCGACGCCGGTATATCGTCTGCAAACCACGCGGTGATCTTGTAGTTCTTAATCGTATCTTCCGTCACCGCCATCATACATACATGGCCCTGGATATCTTTTATTTTATTCATTACTTTCCATTTCGGCACCCGGATCGAATCCTCCACCTGGTATACCCGTCCGAGCATTTCTATCCAGTCTGTCTGAACGTTTTTTGCAAAGTCCCTGCAGATCACATATTCGCTGAGCTTCTGGGTAAATCTGCCGTCGCCATACTCCCGCTGCGCCGACACATAGGTGTAGTAACTCTTGTCGGGGGTAAAGACCAGCTTCATTTCCGTGATCTCCTTGTCGTCAGATCCCCATGTCAGCTTGACGCGGTCCTTCTCTTCCTGGCTCAGGTAATCCATTCTGGAGACAATACGCGTCCAGTAGCTGGCCTGCTCGTAGATAATGACGCCTTCCACAGGCTGGGCTTGCAGCCAGCTGCACGATAAAAAGGCGAGACAACCGATAAAAACTTTAAAAATGTTCATTTGCGGAATCAATAGAAATAGTTGGATCGTTGCATTTTGGCCGAGATACCGCGCATATTATAGGTAAGCCCAAGCATAAAATATCTCCCCAGTGTCTGTACCTGCTCGCGGGAGGCGAAATTCTGGGAAGTATACACCCTTACGCCCTGGTTGCGGTTGAAGATGTCAAAGGCTGTCACCCTTACTTCAGCGCGCTTATTCTTCAGGATCAGCTTATACAAGGCAAGGTTCAGGATAGGCTGATCGAGAGAAAATCCCTGCTGCGGATTCTTGAAAATATTATAATTGAGGGCTCCGTTAAAATAAATTTCCTTCGGCAACCTGAGGTTCATCTCGCCGCTGTAGGTAATATTCGTAATCTTCTGGTTTTGGGAAGTACGGATCGAATATTTTGTGTTATTGATATTCCACCGGGCGCTGGGATAAAACGTAAAATTCTGACTGGGTGTTATGTCAAGGCCGATACCGACCGGAACCCCGAAAGTACGTGTTTCATTTTCAACCCCGTTGATAGGCGTCAGGTTGTACATGCTCATAATCCCCCCGTTTAATCGGAAGCTGAGCTTGGTTTTAATAAGAGGCAAGGAACTGTAAACATTGATATTGGCTGCTTTGCCGCCGGAGATGTTGACCGGACGCGTATGCGTGACCAGGTTTTCGTCTACTTCCTGTGCGTATATCACCTGGTTTTTGCGGTAATTATAATTTCCTCCGACCCATATACTGAAAAAAGAACCGGGATTGGAATAATTAAAGTTCAGGTAGAGGTCATGAACGGTTTCCGGTAAAAGATCGGGATTACCTTCTCTGACGAATATCGGATTGCTGTTATCCACTACGGGCTGCAGGTCTGTGATATTCGGCAGCCTCATACTCGGCGAATAATTAAGAGACCCCCGCATGTTGCTCGTAAACTGATTGCTGACCGACACATTGGGAATCCAGCCGAAATAAGATTTGTTAAGCTGATAGGAAGTTCCGTCGTGCAAACCGGAAAAGTGCCCGTTAAGCCCGAAATGCTGAGCTGCCAGCCCCATACTGAAATTGAAGCCTTTGCTGGTATAGCGCAAACGTGTCCCTCCGCGATTCGAATAAAACTCGTTGTTGTAGGCCCGGCTGAGAAAATTATTCGGGATCTGCACGTTGTCGGCTTCGTCAAATACTTCCCTTTCAACATCGGTCCTGGATACGCTGAAATTATAAAACGTTTCCAGGAACACTTTCTTAGTGAGAGGTTCAACATATTGCGTCCCGGCCTTAAGTTGGTTGTTCAGGCTCCGGGTGTCGTTATTCTGATCGACTATATAAAGGGAATCGCCGCCTCCCATGCCTGTTCCATAAAAAATATTCCGGGAAAACTGGTCGCCGTCATCAGAAGAATTATTCACGTTATACTGCGCACTGGCAGCCCAGCTGCGCCCTTTGTTACGGAATTTGTGGTTATAAAGCAGCTTCGTATTGATCAGAAACGAATT
>MEDT01000232.1 GCA_001724175.1 Cytophagaceae bacterium SCN 52-12
GGCCTGATGACGACCATTCACGCCTACACCAACGATCAGAACACGCAGGACGCCCCGCACCCCAAAGGTGATCTTCGCAGAGCAAGGGCAGCTGCACAGAATATTGTTCCCAACAGCACAGGGGCCGCCAAAGCCATAGGGCTTGTTCTCCCGGGCCTGAAAGGAAAGCTCGACGGCAGCGCGCAGCGTGTGCCTACCCTTACAGGGTCATCTACAGAGGTGACAGTGATCCTTTCGCGGAAAACTACTGTAGAGGAAGTCAATGCAGCAGCCAGGAGGGCGTCTGACGAAAGCTTCGGCTATACCGAAGACGAGATCGTCAGCAGCGATATTATCGGCATCAACTACGGTTCCCTGTTCGACGCGACCCAAACCCGGGTGCAGACGGTCGGCGATACCCAGCTGGTGCGTGTAGTAAGCTGGTATGACAACGAAGCTTCGTATGTCTCGCAGCTGGTGCGTACATTGGCTTATTTTGCTTCCCTGATCAAATAACAGGTGAGACGATCGGGAAATTAGAATCCCCGGCGTATGTCCATTAAAAAAGCTCCGCATCCGGCGGAGCTTTTTTTAATGGACGCATAACAAGTCGTTTTCTGCTCTCAAACTGCGCTGTGCCTGACCAGCGCCTTTATGTATCTTATAGTGAAGCCTTTTTCCCTGAAAAGCCGCTCGTAATGCGTAGTGATATCGTAGTGGCCGGCCATCAGGTCCGATTCGTAAAGATTGTCGGTATGGCTTAGTATTTCAAAGCCAGGGGAGCCTGCGATACTTTCCAGGCTATATTCATACAGGAACGGGTTATCGGTCTTCAGGTGGAAGATGCCGCCTTCTTTGATAAGGCCGGCATACAGCGCCAGGAAATGCCGGTTGGTCAGCCGTTTTTTCTCATCCTTGTCCCTTGGCTGCGGATCCGGGTGCACCAGCCAGATTTCATCCACTTCGCCGGGTGTAAAAAATTCCTCCAGGTACTGGATGGAACTCCTTAGAAAAGCCACGTTAGTGAGCCCTTCGTTAAGAGCCTGCTGGCTGCCCCGGGCGATACGATCGCCTTTGATGTCGATCCCTATGTAGTTATTCTCCGGAAAAGCCCTTCCCAAACCAACGGTATACTCTCCTTTGCCGCAGGCAAGCTCCAGTACGATCGGGTTCCCGTTTTCAAAATAAACATCCCTCCATTTCCCTTTTATGGTTTCATACAACGGCTTTCCGCGTTCTATCACATTACCAGCTTCGGCATTCTGAGCAAAACGAGAGCGTTTTCTTCGAGTCATTAAAATGATATTGTTTTTAAGTTGGAAGTGGAGAGTTGAAAATGGAAAAGGAAAGTTGAAAGCGGAGAACTTTCAACTTTCAACTCTCCACTAACTTTACACTTCTAAAAAGTCAAAGCACATCCAGATCCGCTACGACAAAAGTGCTTCCGCCGACATAAACGCTGTCTTCAGGCCGGGCATTGGAAATTGCACGCGCCAGCGCCTCGTTTACCCCCGGGAAGGCCTCCCCTTTCAACCCCATGCTTTCAGCCTGCTCCAGGAGGGAAAATGCGGGTAAAGCACGGTTATTCGACGGGGCGCAAAAGTAGTAATCAGCGTCCTGAGGCAGCAGCCTGAGCATAGCGCTGATGTCCTTGTCGCTTACAAATCCCAATACGAAGTGCTTCCTACCGGCTGGCACCGACATGAATTGCGCCAGCGCCTCCGTAAATCCCGGCAGGTTGTGCGCCGTGTCGGCAACTACAAAGGGCTTCTCTCCCAGCCTGGTCCATCTGCCTTTGAACCCGGTCGTTTTCGTAACGGAAGCAAGCCCTGCTTCAAGGCTACCGGACGAGATTTTCCAACCAGCTCCGTTCAGCCTGTCCACAGCCGTCAACACCCCCAACAGGTTCTTTTTCTGATAGCTTCCGGCCAGATCCAGCAGGAGACTAACATTGTTAGATTTTCTATCTTTGGTAAGTTTCTGTATTTCCAGCTTTAGCATGCCGTTTTCGATAGATTCTGCCGATATCGACCCATAATCGGAACCGAAGTACAGCGGAGCATTTTTATCCTTTGCAGCTTCTTCAAACACCGCTGTAATTTCATCGCTTTGTCGTTCGCTTACCACGACAGGAACACCGGGTTTGATGATCCCTGCCTTTTCTCCGGCTATAAGGGGGAGCGTCGCACCCAGCTGCCGCATATGGTCAAAGCCGATATTGGTAATAACGGAAAGCCCTGGTGTGATGATATTGGTAGAGTCCAGCCTGCCTCCCAATCCTACTTCTATAACTGCTATATCCACCTCCAGGCGGGCAAAATAATTAAATGCCATCGCCACGGTGACCTCAAAGAAGGACGGGCTTATCTTTTCAATAAAGGCTTTATGCCGGCTTACAAAGGAAGCTACGAAATCCTCGTCCGCCGGCACTCCGTTTACCCGTATCCGTTCGGTAAAGCTTTTCAGATGCGGCGACGTATAAAGGCCTGTCCTGTAGCCGCTGTGCTGCAGAACGGCAGCCAGCATATTGGAAATGCTCCCTTTCCCGTTGGTACCAGCCACGTGGATCGTTTCATAACGATCCTGGGGATCTCCAAGGTATTTGCAGAATGCACGTGTAGTTTCAAGCCCGGGCTTGTAAGCCCTGTGACCGATATTGTGAAAAACAGGCAACCTATTGTAAAGATAGGTCATGGCCTCCTCAAAAGTCATAAAAGCCTCCTGCTATTTCGAACGGATACGGAAGGTAATGGTACCGGTCGATTCATCCGGTACATTGGCGGATTCAGAAATGAAAGTAAGCGCCCGGACCGCATTGCGGTACTGGTTGACAACCGCATAATCAGTAATAGTGGTGCTTTGGGTGATCACGTTCTTCACCCGGCCGCTTTTGTCCACTACAATTTTGAATATAATATCCCCTGTAGCATCGGAATTATCGTTTACCTGCGGGCTTTGCTTCCATTTCCAGCCTTTCAGGTTATAGCCTACATTTGTGCCGCCGCCTCCGCCTGTTCCTTTATAGCTTTTTGCATACAAGCTCCCTTCTTTGGCGCCCTTATCTCCTACTCCGCTGGCATCATCGCCGTTGTTATTCCCTCCCACTCCGCTTGCGGTGCCCGTCGTGCCGTTGCTTCCGCTTGCTCCGCCCCTGGATTTGGAAAACAGGGCATCCTGGTTAATAGGTTTTTCGGGAGCTTTCGTGGTAGCAGGTGCAGTTGTAGCGCTGCTGGCAGAAGTAGACGTCTTTTTCGTTTCCGCCGCCGGCTTTTCAACCACGGGGCTTTCTGCCTTGGAAGTAATGACAGGCTTTTCAACGACCTTCGTAGTCGGCGCCTTTTTCACTTCCGTCGTTTTAGGAGTCGGTGGCACCGGTTTAGGTTTAGGGACCGATTTTACCTCGGTCTTTTCCGGTTCCGGGCGCATGTTTTCGGCTACTTTCGAATCATTGGCCTTGTTAAAAGTCTGGATATTCCCCGAGCCTACGGGATCTACCCCGTAATTTACCTCTACGAACAATTCCATCGGCTCAAGCGGCGGAATAGTCTGCGTAAGCCGTACAAATGCCGTGGTAATAAGTAGAAAGGCCATTATTCCGAAGGAAAACGCCCAGGATTTGGCTATTCTTTTGCGGTCTTCAGCACTGGCGAGTCCCATGGCAGTTATCTGTATCTTTCCGCTTCTGCGGCTGTTAATTTCTTTTTACAATGACTTGGACTTCCTTTCGTCAAAGAAGTTTAAAACTCCGGGTCTCAGAAGGTTATCCACAATAGCAGAAAGTTATCCACAATAACCCGGTAGTTATCCACACCCTTATCTCCGCTTATATATCCACGCTCCTTTGGCGGTTTTGCTGAGCGCAGGAATCACTTTCTGTGCCTCATTCCAGGTGTCGAACGCTCCGGCGCTGAGCATGTATTTATCGCGGACAGTCAATGTCCTGACAGATTCATAGCCCTGGCTGCGAAGCTTTTCGGCCATCTGGGCACCGTATTTGTCAAGCGAGCTTCTGGATTCATATACGGATGCGATGACGAAGAACTTATGCTCCGCCCCGGCCGGATTCTCATGCAGGACGGCGACATCGGTCGCTACCGCTTCCTCCTCCGCCCCGGCAGGCGTCACGACGGCTTCCTCAACCACTTTCATGTCCCTTACATCTGCCTTAGGACCCTCTGTAACAGCCCCGGCTTCTTCCACCGGGCCGGCAAACAGGCTGCGGACGGTTTCTATGGGGCTGAGCGAGCTGGTTTCGCCCGGCTCACGCGAAAGCACGGCGCTGACGTATACCAGTATACAGGCAATGCTCGCGGCGCTTATCCAGTTACCCCACGCGATTTTTTTGGATGGCGCGATATAAGGCCCTGGAGATGATACTTCGATTTCATACTTCACCGGCTTTTCTTCCCGGACCGGCGGCTGCTGCTTCAGGTCCGAAGCGCCGACAGGCGACAGCCCGTAAAACTCGGCATGAAAGTTACGGGAGTTGTCCGGCTGGAAAACAAGCCTTCCTTCCGGATTCAGGTGGAAGGATCCAATACCGCCAAGCGTAACGGTTTTATTTTTTTTGACCAGCGACTGTACGGTCTGAACGAAGTCCCGGATATGCCTTCTGGCTTCCGCATAAGGCAGCCCTTCATTTTCAGATATAAACTTGGCCAGCAGCCCATCGTCGATCTTGAGCACTTCGTTGAACGCAACCTTCCGTTCCGAAGGCAGGTATGTCCCCGATGACTGCTCGAAACGGGCAGGCAGGTAATGGGTCAGTACTCCGCCAAAATCCGGTATAATGACGCAATCCTGGTCGTAAAGAAGTCGCTTGATGTATTTTTCTACTTCTACCATTTTAATCGCTGGCTTTATTCTAAATGGAAAGTTAGAAAGAAAAAGACAAACCACCAACAAAATTCAGCCCTTGTTGCCTGTAATTCATATAACGCTCGTACTCCTTACCGAAAATGTTGTTGATCGTGACGAAGGCTGAGAAATTCCTGGTCAGCAGGTAGTCGATCTTCAGGTTCAGGTCGGTAATGGGCTTGAGCTTCCTGATCTCTCCCGATTGAAAATTAACGCCTCTGATACCGCTTAGCGTATAGAATTCGCTGGTGATGAAGAGTTTCTTGCTGATGGTGAGCGCATTAAACCAGCTGAAAGTGAAGCTCGGGCGGTGCCAGGGCTCCTCCACATTGCTTACGCCGTAATCGTAAAAGCTGGTTTTTACCGATGTGCCGAAAAGATCCCCGAACTGGTATCCTGCTTCACCCGATATGGTCATTACATTGGTCTTTCCACTGTCATAAATCGCTGAGAACCTGGTTGTATCGGATAGGGAGTTATTGAAGAAATAGAAATTGCGGTAACTGGTAAAGGCCACTTTTGCTTCGTAGTTGAGCCCCTCCATCTCTCCTTTGATACCTGCATAGATATCGGAATTCTTAATGGTATTTGCCACTAAAAGATTGGAGCCCAGCCATTGGTTTTCGGACAGGAACGACCGGAGCGTATTTCTTACGATATCCCCGTTATAGCCTGCTTTGATATGAACGCCCGGTATGGGCGACAGGTCGAGGTCTACCACCGGGAAAGCCCGCGTACGGTTTACATCCAGGCCGTTGTCGGTTTCATTGACCACATTCAGTCCGGCCGTCAGTGAAAACAGATCATCCACATACTTGAATGAAGGCTTTACCCTGAACATGTTCCGGTTAAAAGTCTTGTCCATGTCTACCCTTTGCGAAACATAGGCATCCGCATCAAAGATCGCGTATACCTTGTCGGTTACCGGCAGGGAGGTTTGCAGGTTCGTACCCCAGTCTACTTCGGAGGAATTGTAACGGTCCTTGATCGTATTGAGCATGGTCACTACCTTGTAGTCGATCAGGCTGTTGGGCTCGGTGTTTTCCAGCCCGAGCTTCACTCCGAAACGATTGAGGGTCTGCCTGATCGTATCCCTGTCTACGACCACTCCTTCCGGCTGTTTCTGATAGCCGTAGAAATAGTAGTTCTTTCGCTCGTATTCGATGCCGCCGTCTACCTTAAACGCAGCGCCGAGATATTTGGCGCCTACGCGCATCATCGTATTACCGTTTGCCGAATTTTTGCCGTCGACAGGCCCTGTGGATGCTGA
>MEDT01000233.1 GCA_001724175.1 Cytophagaceae bacterium SCN 52-12
AGCGACGCGACTCTTTCCCTATGACTGTACCTGGGGGTTTTCCAGTTGGTTTCCAGCTCCGGATCTCCCCATAAAAAAGGTTCCCTGATAAAGGGATCCGGCTTTCGCCCCAACATACCCAGCTCTTCCCCGTAGTAGATGTAAGGCTGGCCGGGGAGCGTCAGCAGAATGGCAGCGGCAAGCTTCATCTTGTCTTTATCGCCGTCTAAAGTGCTGCCGATCCGCTGCTGGTCGTGGTTGGAGAGCATCAGGGCGTCGATATAGTCCGCCCTCACTTCTCCGAACAGGGCACGTCTGTGCCGGAGCCACGGCACGAGATCACAGTGGTACCCGGTGAGCAGTATTTCTTCTATCTTCCAGCAGAGATCAAAATTAAAATTCGCGGTCAGCCCCCTGAAAAAGGGGGCGACGTGCGCGGCATCTGCCCACACTTCCCCGAGCAGGTAGGTATTTTTTTTCAGCCTCTCGGCTTCCCGGCCGAACTCAGCCCAGAAACCGGGATTCCTCCAGTCTTCCCAGATAGGATAAATATGCCTGGCCGCATCCAGCCTGAAGCCGTCTACCCCCATTTCATTCCGCCAGAAATCGACTATACGGTACACCTCTTCCCGGACTTCCGGGCTATCGAAATTAAGATCTGCCATTTCCCGGCTGAATATCCCGAAAAAGCGCTCGTGGTCACCTGTCACCTTATGCCAGGGGTTGACGGTATGGGCGTCCTGGGTAAGCTCCCTGATCTCAAGCCCCATTTCGGCGATTTCGGAGTCCGACATCCACCGGTAGTAGCGCCGGTAGGGTGAATCCGGGTTGCGTTTGGCATCCTCAAACCAGGGGTGCAATACGCTCGTATGATGGATCACCAGGTCCATATAAACCCGGATGCCGCGCGCATGAGCCTCCGCGAGAAGATCGCGGCAATCATCAAGTGTACCGTATTCCGGATCTACCTGGTAATAATCGATGACATCATATTTGTGATAGCTGGGGGAAGGATGTACCGGTGTGAGCCAGATACCTTCTATCCCCAGGCTCTGCAGGTAGTCAAGCCGGGAGGTAATGCCTTTCAGATCGCCTATGCCATCCCCGTCGGAATCGCAGAAAGAGCGTACGAAGATCTCGTAGCAAACCCGCGGAAAAGGATAGGCGCAGACTTTATTCATTCGCAAAATAAGGCTGAAGCATTTGATATACCAGGTGGGTAGGTAGTCCCATTATAGTATAAAAAGAACCTTCGATACGCTCTACGCCTACCATGCCTATCCATTCCTGTATACCGTAAGCCCCGGCTTTGTCAAACGGCCTGAAAGTATCTACATAATAATTGATCTCGTTTTCGGAAAGCGTCCTGAAAGTAACCCTTGCCACATCCGTTTGTACGCTCAGCCTGTCCCCGTCCCGAAGGCAGACCGATGTAAAAACCCGGTGTGTGGTCCCTGACTGCATGTGGAGCATTTTCACTGCTTCCTGCCTGTCGACCGGTTTTCCTAATATCTGATCTCCTGCTACGACAACCGTATCCGCGCAGAGTACGAGCGTCTGGTCTCCCGGCGCTTCAAAGGCCCGTGCTTTCTTTTCCGCGAGATAGGCAGAAATGTGCTCCGGGGAAATACCTTCGTGGGTTTCGTCTACAGGTGTTGTCTGCACTTCGAAAGGAACTCCCAGGCCGGCAAGCAGCTCCTTCCTGCGGGGAGAATTGGAAGCAAGTAAAATTTTCTTCTTAAATGTAATCATTCAAAAGTATATTTGTAGGAAACAGGACCGGTAAAAACAGCAAAAATATCCATACAAAAAAATATTCATTGCATGGAAACGCTGACCGGCAAACACACAACTAACAGGTTTATTGAAATAGGCGATATAAATGACTATAGAAACAGCTATTAAACAAAACAAGTTTGCTAACCCTTATCACAAATTACTCGTAAATATCACTTATACCGCAAACTGGCTGATGAACAAGCAAATGGAGATACTTCGTCCGTTTGATCTCTCGCCTCAGCAGTATAATGTGCTACGGATTCTGAAAGGCTCCCATCCGAAACCGATGCGGGTGCAGGATATAAGTGAAAGGATGCTGGACAAAACTTCTAACACCTCGCGCCTGATCGACAAGCTGGCTGCCAAACAATTTGTTTTTAAGCGATTGTGCAGGAACGATCGCCGTGCCGTCGACATTGTTATAACCGACCCGGGGCTGGGATTGCTGGAAAAGACAACTCCTCTCATTGTCTCTTTGGAAAGTCTGCTCCATCACCTCAATTCCGGGGAAGTTGAAAAGCTGAGCAGCATGCTCGACAGCGTCCGCGAAGCCGAAGAAAATTTTCACAACGATCATAATTCTACTCCCAATTCAACAAAAAATCCATGAAAAAAAAAGCTGTATCGTTCGCCCCGCTATTGTGCGCCCTGTTGGTTTCGGTTCAGGTCCTGCGCGCCGGAAATGATTCTTTGGAAGACAAGTATACCGTCGATACTCAGAAAAGCACGGTAAAATGGACAGGCAAAAGCATCAAAGGCGGCCACTTCGGCAACATCCGTATTTCGGACGGGAGCTTTGTTTCTGACGGTAAATCGATCACTTCCGGTAATGTAACCATCGACATGAACAGCATTACGGTGCTTGATCTGCAGGAAGCAAGCCGCCAGGACAGGCTCACCAATCACCTGAAAAGCGACGATTTTTTCTCTTCCGAAAAATTCCCCGAAGCTAAGCTGTCGATCACCGGCTCGAAGCCGGGCAAGTCGGGACAGATCGACGTAACCGGCAACCTGACCATCAAAGGGATTACCAAACCGATTACTTTCCCGGCAACCATCAAAAACCAGGGCGATAACCTGGAGGCGGAAGGGACCATCACCGTCGACCGGATCCTTTACGACATTAAATATCGTTCCAAATCGGTTCTCGACCCTTCAGCGCTGGCCGACCGGTTGATTTATGACGAATTCACGCTCGACTTCAAAGTCGTAGCTTCCAAATAAAAACAGGAGGTAAAAAATGAGGCCACGAATTCACGAATTATCTGTGTTCGTGAATTCGTGGCCTTCCTGAATTTTATGCCTCCGGGACTCTAAAAGGTCTTTTAGTCCCTTCCTTTCAGCCGTTCAACCAGCCAATTAGTCATTTTTGTCCTTTGCTCCGGGTAGGTCCAATGCCCGGTGTCATATGCCAGCAGCAGCTCTTTCGGCGCGTCGGTTACATTGTAAAATGCATACATGGAAGTAGGCGGGCAGGTTTCGTCATTGTAGCCCCATGAATAGTAACCCGGCACCTTTACCCTCCTGGCAAAGTTGACCACGTCATAGTAAGGCAATGTTTCCAGCTTCTGCCTGGTATTATTGTAATCGCGGTTGGCGTCGGAAAAATAATGCGGCCATCCTCCCGCCCTGCCGTGCAGGTATCCTGTTACGTCGCTCAGGGCAGGATAGAATGCGCCAAGCCATTTAACGCGGCTGTCAAGCGCTGCCGTGATCACGGAAAGGGCGCCTCCCTGGCTTCCGCCCGTTACCGCCAGATTTTTACCGTCGTACTGAGGGAGGCTCACCAGGAAATCGTTCGCCCTTACACATCCCAGGTAAACCCGCTTGTAGTAAAACCGGTCTTTGTCGTCCGCATTATAGCTGTTGTAAGCGTTCAAAGCGCCAGACCGGAGATCTTCATACACCTGTGCCGGCAGGTTGACCGGTATCCCGTGAATCCCTATCTGCAACGTAATGATGCCTTTCTCAGCGTTGGCGACATCGCCGGAATATCCCCTGACGCCCGCTCCCGGCACATGCAGGAGGGCGGGGTATTTGCCCGGCGCCTTCGGAACGCTGAGAACGCCGTATACCCTTACCCCTTCCTTGTAGTTCTGGATGCTCACGTGGTATACATCGACCTTTTCCGTACACCGTTCAGGCATCAGCGTCATCCGGGAATCGAGAGGAACGGCAGAAAGCTCTTTTTTGGCATTGTCCCAGAACTGGTCAAAATCCCGCGGATTTTCTACGGTCGGGACAATTTTCCCGGGATCAAACCCTGCCGTACCCAACCCGCGGTAAGTGACCCCGTCTACTTCCGTGTTGGCAACGCACCTGACAAATCCCGGTACACGAAGGGTCCCGCCGTCAACCGAAAGGGTTCCGTTGGCCAGGGTTTTGGTCTCTTTTTTTGTCGGCTTCAACTTTTCCGGGCCCACTTCGTAAGATACGACGGCGTCTTTCAACGGCACTCCGTTCTTAAAAACCGAAATATTAAACCTGGCGGTCTCTCCCGTTTTATAAGTCCAGTCCGCTCTTTCAGGAGCTACAATTACCTGTACATATTGCTGGACGGGCTGCGCCAGCAGGTAAGAGCTTGCAGAAATAATGAGTAATAACAAAAACAATAATCGTTGCCGCTTCATAGGGTCGCGTAAAAATGATGCTGATAGTTAAAATTAGAAAAGGAAAAGCAGGCCCTTTATTAATATAACTTTTATATTAATAAATTAAACTATACAGATACGGATTAAAGAAGACGCCCACTGTTTGCGGGAACCGTGCTTCCCGTTAAAAATAAACGCGGTACAAAATGCATTCCCGTTTGTCGCGGCGAGGTAAAAAATCCGTAAACTTGAATTTGTGTTGCGCACAGCGCTGTCGCGGGAAAACACCGTTACCTATGAAAAATATCTTATTAGTCCTCAGGCGGGAATATCTTGTTCGGGTGAAAAAGAAATCGTTCATCGTCATGACTATCCTGACGCCGCTTCTTTTTGTACTTTTCTATGCAGGCATCATCTGGACCGCCGTCAGCTCCACCGAAACGAAGCTCGTTACCGTACTGGATCAAAGCGGGCTGATGAAAAGCGGCTTCAAAGATTCGAAGCAATTAAAATTTGGTTTTACCGACGCAGAGCTCGATATAGCGAAATCTGAATTTGATAAAAGCACCAGCAGCGCTCTGCTGCATATTCCGGCCGACATCGCGGAAAACCCGCGGGGAGTCCGCATCTACGCCCGCAAAAACGTCAGCCTCGAGCTTAAGGCCGCCCTGGAAAAGGTCATAGAAGACCAGCTGGAAGATCTGAAGCTCAGGGAAGCAGGCATTACGCCCCAAACCCTGGAAGACTCCAAAGTAGATGTTAGCGCGCAGACCCTGAGCCTGGAAGAAGGCCGGGAGAAAGAAAGCAACTCGGGCGCCGCTACCATTATCGCTGTCGTATGCGGCATGATCATCTATTTTTCCGTTCTGCTTTACGGAACGCAGGTCATGCGCAGCGTATCGGAAGAAAAGACGAGCCGTATCGTGGAGGTAATTATTTCATCCGTCAAACCTTTCCAGCTGCTGGTCGGCAAGATCGTCGGTGTTGCGCTCGTCGGGCTTACGCAGTTTGCGCTCTGGATATTGCTCACCGTTATACTGATCAGCGGCGCGGGCTATGTCATGAGAGACAAGCTGACCGACATTCAGAAGGCGGTAGCGGAGCAGCAGGCTTCTTCCATGCCGGGAGAAATAAGCAAAGAAATGCAGGAAAGCCAGGAAAGTTCCGCGGCCAGGATGCTGGATGGCATCAGAAGCCTGAATATCCCGCTCATACTGGGCAGCTTTCTATTCTACTTCCTGGGCGGGTATCTGCTCTACAGCGCATTGCTGGGCGCCGTCGGGTCAGCGGTCGATCACGAATCCGACACCCAGCAGTTTGTCTTTCCTATTACACTCCCGCTCATTTTCGGCTTTGTTGTAGCCCAGATGGCGATCCGCGACCCTGACAGCCCGCTGGTATTCTGGACGTCCATGATCCCCTTCACCTCTCCCATCGTCATGATGGTCCGGATCCCTTTCGGGGTGCCTGCCTGGCAGATCCTGCTGTCGATGGCGCTGCTGGTCGCCGGTTTTCTCGGCACCGTCTGGCTGGCTTCCCGCATCTACAGGGTGGGGATACTCATGTACGGCAAGAAAGTAACCTACAAGGAGCTGTCGAAATGGCTGTTCTATAAAAATTAGCCT
>MEDT01000234.1 GCA_001724175.1 Cytophagaceae bacterium SCN 52-12
GCTTGCCGAGGCATTCGGCAACGCAGGGAGTGAGGTCACGTTGATCTCCGGCCCGGTCAGGATAGAGCCGCCCCTGGTGAGCGAGCTTGTTAAGGTCAGGTCGGCACGGGAGATGTACGAGGCAGCTGAAAGCCGGTACAGGAATTGCGACCTGGTCATATTTGCCGCCGCAGTAGCAGATTATACCCCTCTGACCCGGAGCCCCGAAAAGATAAAAAAACAAGGCGAAAGCCTCACGATGGAACTCAGGAAAACCGTTGATATAGCGGCCGATCTGGGGCGGAAGAAAACCCCGGACCAACTGATGATGGGCTTCGCGCTGGAGACCAGCAACGAGCTGGAGAACGCGTGGAGCAAGCTTCAGAAGAAAAATCTTGATTTTATCGTTCTCAATTCGCTGAACGATGCCGGCGCAGGCTTTGAGCTTGAAACCAACAAGGTTTTTGTGATCGATACCGAAAAAAATACCAGGAGCTACGAGCTGAAGCCTAAAAAGGAAGTCGCTGCGGACCTGTTGGAAATCATACTGGAAAAATGGAGAAGAAACTGACTGGCGTATTCAAAATCCTCGCCTGTATTTTCCTGGGGCTTACCGGTAGTCTCCGTGCCCAGGAGCTGAATTGTACCGTGCATGTAAGCTTCGACCAGATCCCCGGCAGAACGATAGATCAGAACGTCATCCAGCAGCTGCAGGCATACGTCAGCGATCTGATGAACAAGAGAAGCTGGAGCAGCGACCAGTTTTCGGCAGAGGAGCGGATCAAATGCCAGCTGAATATCAACATTGTGCAATCGCCTGCCCCCGGGTCGTACCAGGCCCAGGCGATGTTCAGCGTAAGCAGGCCTGTCTTCAATACTACTTACGAAAGCACCATTTTTACCTACGTCGACAAGGATTTCAATTTTCAGTTCCTCCCCAACACGCCCTACTTCTTTAACGAGAACAGCTACACTGACGAGCTTTCTTACTCGGTCGCTTTCCTGGCCTATATTGCGCTGGCCATAGATTATGATTCTTTCGGCAAGCTGGGCGGCACCCCTTTCATCCAGAAGGCCTTCAACCTGGCCAACCTGGCCCGGAATGCCTCTCCCTACCAGCGCGTCTGGTCTCCCGGCGCCGATTCGAGGGCGCGCTACTGGCTGATAGAAAACCTGAACAGCCAGCAGTTCGTGCCTTATCGCGAAGGGCTTTACAAGTATCACCGGCTGGGAATGGACGTGATCACCGAATCGCCGGGCAGGGCCAGGAGGGAAGTGCTCGAAACGCTCGACGCCATCAGGCAGGTGGCATTGCTCCGCCCGGGGTCTATATTGCTGAACTCTTTTTTCGATGCCAAGACCGAGGAGCTTTACAATGTGCTCCGGGAAGCCGGTCAGGAAGACAGGCAAAAAGCCTTTACATGGCTTTCATCCATGGATCCGGGGAAAACGGAAAACTACCGGCGGCTGGTCAATGCGTTATAAACGGGCCAATAGGAAATTTGAAACGAATTATTTTATGCAACTTCTTGGCATTCTGAATAAATAATGTTACTTTTGCAAACCAATTCAGAAAAATTGATATTACCCAAAATATAATGGCAAATCATAAGTCAGCAATTAAAAGAATCAGGGCAAACGAAAAAAAACGCCTGCGTAACAGATTTCAGCATAAAACTACCCGCTCCTATATCAAGAAGCTGCGTCTTACTTCTGATAAGGAAGTAGCGAGTGAGCTTTACAAGACGGTTTCTTCTATGCTCGACCGCCTGGCGAAGAAGAATATCATCCATAAGAATAAGGCTGCCAACCAGAAATCCAAGCTGGCGAGATTTGTCAACAAACTGGCTGCCTGATCTTATCCTGGAACTTCCTATATAAAAGCCTCCTTCCGGGGGCTTTTTATTTGCTAAGTCAAATATATAATTTTTCCATTTAAAATAAGGATTTTTAAAATAAACTGCCGCAGCAAGTTATTTATTTGTCCTATATTGCAGACACTTTTTTAACCTGTTCACCTTAGATCTCATGAGAAAAGTAATTTTTGCGGCGACTGCTATCGCCACCGGAATTAGTCCGTCATTTTCCCAAAACTCTCTCATTAATTTTAACGCACGGAGCCTCGTAGTACTTTCAGACGCCGATTTATCTGCCTCCACATTCTCCGATGGTCTGCTGCTCCGCGACGCTACCGCCAAGGACAGGCTGACCTCTGTGAAGTTCCCGGTCGACAGGAGCAACTCTATCCAGTCCATACTTGTTCCCAACTCGGCCGTCAACTACTCCAAATCGATCGCTGTGCCTCCTACCGGCGGGCTCGCTTTCATAATAGAGTCGAAAACAAGCCCTGCCGAAGCGGTAAAGGAAATAAAGGACCTGGCTGCCGAAAATAAAGGGCAGCGGGTGTATGTTACCGATATCGTCAATCCGGTTTCTCCGAAACTGAAATTCCCCTTTTCGATAGGAAACAATCCGCTCTCGATAGATATCTATAAAAATGAGCTGGTCATTTCTACCGAAGAAGCTGGTAAGAAGCTCAACTTCCTTGAAACCGATCCCGAAGGAAAGCCTACCAGGCTGGTCAACCTTCCCATCGATACCGACAGCACACAGAACCTGGTCGACATTTCGTTCCATCCGTCTGGGGACTATGTAGCCGCTTCACTGGCTCCGAGCGGTGAGCTTGTATTATACAAGATTGTTCGCGATAACGGAAAGCTTAAGAATATCGAAACGGTAGGCAAGCCCGTGAAGCTTGGCGATAGGCTTACTTTCGGACGTTTCTCGGCCGACGGCAAAAAGTATTTTGTAATTGACAGCAAAGGCGACCTGGGTAAGGCTTCCGGAGACGCCGAGCTGCTGGTAGTTAATATAGATACCGAAGCAGGGAACCATAAAGAGGCAGGAAAGGTAGCGATCGGCTCAAACCCCGGCGCTTTCGCCATTAGCCCGGACGGCTCGCTCATCGTAGTGGCCAGTGCCGGCAATGGGCTGGCGCCCTGGTCAGCAGCCAATGCAGGACAGGCAGGACAGTTGACGCTTCTCAAAGTGGGAGCCGACGGCGCCCTGACAAAAGCGGGTGATTACCCGGTAGGAGGAATCCTGCCTTCGAGCGTCGCGTTCGATAAAGACGGCTCCAATGTGGCCGTGAGCATTTTTGAATACCTTGATTACGGTGACCGTAAAGGCGGTGTCGAATTCTTTACCGTCAATAAGGGAGATTCGCCTTCGCTGGCACCCCAAAAGGCTAAGATCAGCGTAGAGCGGGGCGCTCATACACTCAGAGTCGTACACTGATACGATATTAAGCCAAAAAACATAAAAGGCGGGTTCTGCAGCAGAATCCGCCTTTTAGTTTAATAAGCTCCCCGTACATTCATTTTAAGCCCATAAACGGCATCTCCCGCAGTAATGAACAGCAGTTTCCGGTCCTTGCCGCCGAACGTTACATTTGCGGTCCATCCCTTACGGACGGGTATCCGGGCGATTTTCCTGCCTTCCGGGTTAAAAACCGTTACGCCGTCGCCGGCAAGATAGAGATTGCCTTTCTCGTCGAGCGTGATACCGTCGGCTCCCATCGGCGCAGCAAGCGCACGGTCGGACAGCAGTCCGTCCTTCCCTATCGAATAGACATAGATCTTTTTATCGCCTATATCTGCTACATAAAGCTTTTTCCCGTCCGGGCTCCCTATGATCCCGTTGGGTTTCACTACCTTCGTATCCAGCAAGACGAGCTCCCTGCTTTTTTTCCGCCACAGGTACACATGCTCTCCATCCTGCTGTAATTCCGGATCCCGGGTCCAGTAGTCACGCTTGTAAAGAGGATCTGTAAAATAAATATCCCCGCCGGGATGTACCCACACATCATTCGGCCCATTCAGCAGCTTGCCGTTTCGCCCGCTTACGAGCACAACATGCCGCCCCTTTCTGTCTATCGACCAGAGCTCATTTTTTTCGTCGGCGCAGGCGACGAGGTTTCCTTTTGCGTCAAAAAACATGCCGTTGGAGCGTCCCGCCTTATCGAGGAATACGCTGAATTTACCCGTCGCCGCTTCCCATTTCAGGATCTTGTTATTGGGCTGGTCGGTAAAAAAGACGTCGCCCTCCTTGTTGGCAACCGGTCCTTCCGTAAAAGAGTACCCGTCTCCCAGCTTTTGCACCTGCGCTCCGGCGGCTATCAATCCCGTTTCGTCCATAACCTGTCCTTTCGTAGCGGTAACGCTACCCAGCGATAGCAGGAAAAATCCTCCCGGCACAAATACTTTTGTCAGCATACAGAAATATTTAAAATTTTGTTTGTTCGTAAAATCGCTCTGTCATCTCATCACCACGTCATTTCACCATCTCATCTTTTCCCAAGATCGCAATTTTATCTGACTTTCAGCATACCCGTCAGGATAGAAAACTGCGCTATCATATAAGTAGACATGATCCAGAAATGGTGGTGGGCAACAGGTCCGACGAAAGCATTCAGCGCAATCAGGGTGTCGGAGATCATAAAAAAAACAGTACCTCCTGCCACCATACGAAAAGACAGGCCGGTTACGCCCGAATTCCTCAGGAAAGCGAAAAACGTCATGGCAGTAATAGTAAAGGCATATACGGGAACCGCTATCCGTAAAACGGGATCTGAAAGATGGGGCACGACCATCATAAGAATGATACCCAATGCCACTATCAGTACGAACGCCTTCAGAAGGGAGGGAAAAACCGGCAGCGGTCTCCGGATCTCGCCGGAAAAAACAAAGATATACAATACCTGCATCACCAGGAAGGCGCCTAACCCGTGCAGGAAGAAGCCATCGAACATCAGGAATATGTCGCCAATGCATGCAAAAGCCAGTCCCGCCAGTAATAACGGCTTCTGCCTCACCGACCTGCTATCGGCCGAAATAGCCGACCAGCCCAGGAGGGAAATCATGATCAGCGGCTTGCTCATCAGATACAGCCACCTGGGGCCGGCCGTCGCGGCCAGCAGTACCAGGAGCGCAACCAGCACATAGAGGGTAGTAAAAATCCGGTCCTTGTTCATAGAGAATGGTATCAGTGGGGTGATTTACTTCTATAACGTAGTTCCTGTAAAAAAAAGACACAGAAAACCACGGAGAACAGCGGAGGATCACAGAGAGAGCTCGCGCAGGCGGTGAAAGCGGCTCTGTATAACCCCGGCCGCGACTCTCCGTGTAATATAAAGCCTAATCCGGCAGTTTTCCGTATCTTTGCGTTTTATTAAGACATTAATCACTTTATCATATTATGATTACGGTACAGAACGTATCGCTGCGTTACGGAAAAAGAGTCCTTTTCGACGAAGTAAACATTAAATTTGTCCCGGGGAACTGTTATGGGATCATTGGCGCAAACGGAGCGGGCAAATCAACTTTTCTCAAGATACTTTCGGGCGAAATCGAGCCGCAGACCGGTTCGGTAGCCCTCAATCCCGGGGAACGCCTGGCTGTTTTGAAACAGGACCAGTTCCAGTTTGACCAGTACCCGGTGCTGGATACCGTCATCCTCGGGCACTCCCGCCTCTACCAGGTAATGAAAGAACGGGAAGCGATCTATGAAAAAACCGATTTCACGGACGAGGACGGAGAGAAGGCCGCTGAGCTGGAAGCTGAATTCGCCGACCTGAACGGCTGGGACGCCGAAACCGAAGCAGCCCAGATACTGAGCGGGCTCGGGGTAAGCGAAGACCTTCATTACACCAAAATGGAGGACCTCAACTCCAACGACAAGGTAAAGGTGCTCCTGGCACAGGCCCTGTTCGGCAGCCCCGATGTACTGCTTCTCGATGAACCTACCAACAACCTGGACATCGAAACGGTTATCTGGCTTGAAAATTTCCTGGCCAATTTCAAAAATACCGTTATCGTGGTTTCCCACGACCGCCATTTCCTGGACGAAGTCTCTACGCATATAGTAGACATCGACTTCAGCAAGGTGCAGATGTATTCCGGCAATTATACTTTCTGGTATGAATCG
>MEDT01000235.1 GCA_001724175.1 Cytophagaceae bacterium SCN 52-12
TAGATCAACAAGAGAGCTTGTTGGCGGCCAGAGGGCGGGTGATCACCTCTTCCCATCCCGAACAGAGAAGTTAAGCCCCGTTCCGCCGATGATACCAGGCAACTGGCAAAGTAGGTAACCGCCACAGACATTAACACCCAAGGGAGATTCCAATCAAAGGAGTCTCCCTTTTTTTGTGCAAAGAGTGAGTGAGAAAGAGAGCCAGAACAGATCCGCCAGGATCGACCTATTCAGTTCCCCCGGGTTTTAACCCGGGGAAATCCGCGGATGCTAAAAAAATCTCTACATTTGAAACAAATTATTTCCTCCGGGCGTACCGTATAATATTGGTACAATTCAAATGAACAGACATTGTTACTGAGATCCGGATCTTCTTTTGACGGAGATGATTTTGAAAGCCTGGTTGAAGCCTGTATACAAGGCAACAACAAGGCTCAGAGGACTGTGTTCAAGCGGTATTTCAGCTATGTAAAGGGAGTAAGCCTTCGTTATTGTTCTTCATATGAAGAGGCGGAGGATGTCTTGAATGAATCGTTCCTGAAGATGTTCCAGAATCTTCACCGGTATGATCCCAACCAGCCATTCAAAGCCTGGCTCAGGACGATCGTCATCAATACGGCTATCAGCTACTACCGGAAGAACAACAAGCATCAGAAAGACAGGATCGCCCTTGAAGACGCGCCCGTTCCCAGGTTTGAAGACAATGTGGTAGAGAAGCTAACGGGCGATGAAATAATAGGGCTCCTGCAGATTTTAAAGCCGGTTTACAGGAGTGTTTTCATGCTGCATGTCGTGGATGGCTATAACCACAGGGAAATAGCGGCTATTCTCGACATCAACGAAGCGACGGTCCGTTCTCACTACATGAGGGCGAGGGCACGCCTGCAGCACCTGATCAAGCAATATTACCCGGACCTGTTTCCGAAGGACTGGGAGTTAAGGTCTTTTAAACAAAATGAAAACTAACAGATTTGAGGAAACGATACGAAAAAAGCTAGAGGGAATCCAGCCGGAATTTGCCGATGAAGACTGGAATCGCTTCCAAAAATACTATAAGGCTAATACACCGGGTAGTTTTTGGAAGTCGTACCGCTCTAAAATTGCATATGGCGCTGCCGCATCGTTCGTTGCCGGCTTGAGCGTCGCCTGCGGTCTGTTGTATTATCAGAACACGGCGTTGAGGGAGGAAATAGCCGAGCTGAAACAGATCGTAAACCGCTATGAGCGTCCGGAAAATGAGAAGCAGGCGGAGCATACAAAGCCGGAAGCTCCCGATAGTGCCGGAATAGCCGGCCTCGGAGCAAACATACAGCCGGCGACCCCGGTTGCCGGGGAAGAAACCGGACGTAAAACGTATAGTATTGTGAATCCGGATCGGAAGGATGGGTTCAGGGAGCCTTTTGCGGCAAACACCCGGAGTGTTCCTCCCGGAGAGCAAACGGCAATTAACAACAGCGATCCCGGAGACAGCATATCGGAAACACAAGGGTCAGACAGCGGCAATGCCCGGTTTCAGCCTCCTGTGGAGACGATGGCCGTTGGGGAAAGGGTAAGCGTCGTCGAGGCCGGGATGTCGCCTGAAAACAATGCAAACCGGGAAATTGCGCCGGTAACCGGAACCGGAGATCGTGCAGTTGACGGCCGGGCGCCGGAACCGGCCGGGCTGTCGGAGATCCTGCGAGAAAATAAACCCGGCGAAAGGCCGGAAAGAAAAATCGCGGCCTTTAACAGAATTTTACCGGGCACGACGACTTTATCAGAAAAAAAGGCAGGCAAATCGCCAAAAAATGCCGAGCCACTGGAACAGAAAAATATTCTACCTGCTTTCATCACTTCCCGCCCCTACAGGATCGGGCTTACAGGAAGCAGGACAAAGAATATGTATAGCTTCGGGGTAGTCAACGAATTCCTGCTTTTCCCGAATGTTTCCGTAACCTGGGGAGTTAACCGTACCCGCTACGACCAGCTGGAGTTTTTTAATGAAAAGGTGTTTGCAGAGCAGACAGGACAGAATTTCAGGAAGGCCTTCGGGAATGGCGCGCCGCTTGTCGTAGATATCATGAACATCACAACCTATAGCTCGCTTACCCAGATCCCTTTGTTTGCCGGCTACAGGCAACCGCTGTCCGGAGGTTTTGTGCTGACCGGAAGCGTGGGTACCCACTTGAATATCAGGTTCAGACAGACGCTGGAATATGATTTCTGGGACGGCCATAAGCTCCGGAAGGTGGCTGACCTGAAATACAGGAAGCTTAATTACCCGGTCGTCAATAATTTCAGCCCGGTGCTGGGTGCCGAAAAGATTTTTGATCCCATCGTCATACAGGCAGAAGCCTATTATCATTTTCAGAACAAAGATATCCCTTATGTCGACTCGCCCGGCGGATTCGGCGGCCGCCTGAAATTGTTGTACCAGTTCGGACGGTAGATTTTCAAAGCGGAACATGCCGCTGTTGGGAAAACCCGCAAATGTGTGTTACTTTGGATTTTTAACAGAAAGTAACATTACAAAAAAATAAGGCTGGCCGGTTAATTGTGAAATTTGCTGCGATAGATATAGGAACCAATGCTGCCCGGATGCAGATCTCTTCCGTGCTTCATGCAGATGTTGTAAGGTTAAAAAAGGTCGAGTATGTACGCTTTCCGCTACGGCTCGGCCATGATGTTTTTACGGAAGGCAGGATTAGCGAGTATAATGAAGACCGGATGGTGAAGCTGATGCTGGTCTACCAGCTGCTTATGGAGCTGCACGAAATTGAGGACTATATGGCCTGTGCAACTTCTGCCATGCGGGAATCGGTAAACGGGACGGAAGTAAGAGACCGGATAGAAAAAAGGACCGGAATACACATTCATATCATAGACGGGCAAAAGGAGGCGGAGCTTACCAACAACGTGGTCGTAAAGGCGCTGGACAATGGCCAGTACCTGCATATCGACGTGGGGGGCGGAAGCACGGAGCTGAACCTTTACATGGACCAGGTAAAGATCGCTTCAAAGTCGTTCAAGCTCGGATCGGTACGACTCCTGGAGGGGAAAGAGGCGAAAGGAGCCTGGAAAACCATGCAGAGCTGGATAAAAGATCATGTTAATTTTTCCGAGCCCATAAAGGCCGTTGGTACGGGAGGGAATATCAATAAGCTGTTTGACCTTTCCTCCAAGCTGACCGAATGGTCCACGAGTCTTGAAGAGATCAGGCGTATGAGAAATTATATAGCCGATTTCAACCTGGATGACCGTATTAACAAACTGATGCTTAATCCCGACAGGGCCGACGTGATCGTACCGGCGGGTGATATCTATATCGCGGCTATGGAATGGGCAGGGGCAGAAATTATGAATGTGCCTGATGTAGGACTGAAGGACGGTATCCTCCAGCTTCTGTACGAAAAGCACCTGAAGCGTAAAAAGCAGCCTGCCAGATAGTATTTTCCGCTGTTGTAAGATCCGCGAATAGTACGGGTTTTTCTTCGTATAGGCTGCACAAAAATCAGAATGAAGGGGATTAAATTTTGGACGATGCCCGGCCTTGCGGGCTCCGATGGCGGGCATTGGCAAACCATATGGGAACAGCAGAACCCGGGGGCGTTTGAGCGCGTAGAGCAGGATAACTGGGATTGGCCCGTGATGGAAAAGTGGGTAGAGCGCCTGCGGCAGCGTCTTTCGGGCGGCACATCTCCTGTAATTCTGATAGCGCACAGCCTTGGATGTATAACCCTGGCCCACTGGAGCAATCGCTATGCTTCTGATCGCGTAGCAGGTGCTATGCTCGTCGCCCCTGCAGATGCGGAACAATCCCGCCGTCTCTCCTTCGTGGAGGGTTTTGCCCCTGTTCCTACGGGTAAATTACCTTTTCCCTCGGTAGTGGTCGCCAGCGCTGACGACATTTACATGACCATAGAAAGGTCGGCCTATTTTGCAGAAAAATGGGGCAGCAGCTTTATTTCAGTTGGAAAACAGGGACATATCAATGCATCTTCCGGTTTGGGCGACTGGCCATTCGGAAAACAGGTGCTGGCCGGTCTTGCCGGCAGATGCGTCCCGCCGCGATAGCCATCGTGAGCAATACCTAAAACTCAGCAGCAAAAATGAAATCTTTCTTCAAACAACGACATCATTTATCCTGGTTTTTTGCATGGATATTAATATCGGGCTGCGGCAAGGAGCCTGAGCTCAGGAACGGGATATGGAGAGGTGTTTTCCGGGTAGACGACGAGCAGGTGCCTGTCAATTTCGAAATCGGTGAAAAAGGGCCTGGAAAAATATTTACGGTGCTTGACGGGGACCGCAGGGATACTTTCCGGCTCGAGCAGGTAGGAAAGGATTCCATTCACGTCTCTCCCGAGACATTCGATTACAAGCTGTTTGCAAAAATTCTGCCTGATGGGTCGCTAACCGGGGAGTACCGGAACCTGGCGCCCGGAAACACATCCCGCGTACTCAGATTCGATGCAAAAAGCGGAGAAGATTACCGGTTTGTCAAACCCGGGACCGAAGTGGCGCCTGCCTCGAACCTGTCGGGAACCTGGTCGCTGTCGATAGCGGAGCGGGAGGGTGATGCCGCCAACCGGGTTGCGGTATTCTCGCAGGATGAAAACAAGCTGAAAGGCATCGTACTGGCAATTACCGGTGATACCGGGGAGCTGGAAGGGAATGTGAATGGCGACCGCTTCTGGCTTTCCGGCTTCAGCGGCATCGGTGTAACGCTCGTGCAGGGGAAAATAGACAGTGCAGGCACACTGACAGGCACCATCGGATTCGGCAGCAAGGCGCTGCATTTCACCGGTGTGAGGAACGAAAATGCGGCGCTTGCCGATTCATACGGCCTGACCCATCTGAAGCCCGGGTTCAGCAAGCTGGAGCTGCGGCTTCCCAATCTGAAAGGCGACACCATTTCGCTTGGCGACGAACGGTATAAGGGCAAGGTCGTCATCATAGATATTCTTGGAAGCTGGTGCCCGAACTGTATCGACCAGATCGAATTTCTGAACCCTTGGTACGAAGAGAACAAAGAACGCGGAGTGGAAATCATCGGGGTGGGATTCGAAGCGAAAGATGATCTCGCATACGCAAAGAAAACCCTGGGCAGGCTTGTAGATAAATACGGGATCAGGTACGAAATGCTGTTCGGCGGGAAGCCCGATAATGAAAATGTTCAATCAAAATTCGAGGCGCTTAATACCTTCCTGGCTTTTCCTACTACGATCATTATCGGAAGAGACGGGAAGGTTAAGGCGATCCATACGGGATTTGCAGGCACGGGGACCGGTAAGTTCTACCAGGAATTCGTGGAAAAGTGGAACAGGGAGATGGACAAATGGCTTTAAAAAAACTTTCCCTGCGAATCTGTTCAGGACGCGCAGGGAAAGAGGGTATAACAATGTGGATATTGTTACAGATTATTTATTATTAAGAGAAGAGATTAGTGGCGTACGATGACTTTCAGCGCTTCCTGCTCTCCCGAAGCCAGGGTATAACGTACTAAATACAACCCGTTCGGAAGATTCCGGACATCAATCCCCTTAGCATGATCGTATGCTTTGCTGTTCAGCAGGGTCCTTCCGGTTGCGTTGATGACGTCGACGCTCCGAATTTCGCTGGCATCAACGTTTTGAAGGAACACAGCCTCGGAAGTCGGGTTAGGATAGGTCACAGCGCTTACCTCTTTGCCGAAAGAAGACCTTAGCGAGATGATATGCGTGTGGTTAAAGCTCCCATCCCTGTCGAGCATCTTCAGGCGATAATAGTTGACCCCTTTTGAGAGCCCGGCATCTGAAAAGGTATAGTTGACAAGCCTGCTGCTTTCGCCTTTTGCGGCCACAGTACCGAGAGTAACCCATTTTTTCCCGTTAGTGCTGCGTTCTACCTCGAATG
>MEDT01000236.1 GCA_001724175.1 Cytophagaceae bacterium SCN 52-12
CGCTTTCCTTTTCGATCAGGTTATGCAGGAGCAGCCTGTACCGGAACCTGTTTTCCTTCCCGAGCGATTTTCGTTTCCCTATCCTTGCGATCATGCGGGCCTTTCTTTTGGGGCTCATGTAATTGAAGAAATTCTCCAGCTCGGAAAACTCGATATATTCCAGGTTTTCCGGTTCGGTATCCATGATGTGCGAAATGTAAAGTCCCTGGGAAAACGGGGTGCAACCTATGGAGTAATTCCCGATCAGGTAAGAGTCGTTTTCGTTGAGCGGTACGATCTGCCCGGAGATGATGCTGTAGTCTTCGTCGGAAAGGGTAGTGGTTTTTAATAATTTCCCCTCGTAATTGTAAGTCTTGATCTGGAAAAGGCACTGGCGCTTGCGGAATGCATACGTGATCACGTTGATCAGTCCGTCGTGCTCATTGATGTCTACCCCGTTGAGCTCCGAATTTTTTTCATATAGCCCGGGCAGCACCCTGGTCGTTTTGTCAAAAAAGGAAAATACCACTACTACGGGCCTGGCGCGATGGTAGCCTGCCAGGATCGCCTTGCTTTCCATTACCTTGAAATGATGAATATCGATGTTGGCCAGTAATTTGCCTTCATGCACATCGCTATAGCCTGTTTCGAGATTGACCTGGAGGAAAAGGAACTTGTCCGTATCCGGCTCAGCAAATACCCAGTAAGCGTAGGAGTCATTCTGGTAGGCCATCACGGGGACATACCGGAAGCTCAGCTCATAGGTGCCGGTCCAGACGGTCTTCAGGTCGGCATCCAGCTTTACAAACTTCCATTCCTCCCCGCGATTGCTGAAAACGCCGGTCCTCACCAGCACCAGCGAGCCCTGCTCGCCCAGCGGAAATATCTCGAAGCGCTCGTCGGCCGACGACGACGCGAGGAATTCTACATGCTGTACTTTTTCAAGCTGAGCGTAGGAGCCTGCCCGGAGAAAAAAGACGAAGACTAAAAAAAACAAAACAAAGCGCAGCCGGGGACATCGGGGGAAGGGATACGGATAAGCCGCGGTCAGCATTATTTTATTTCCTGGAGACATCGTTTTCAAGGCTGAATAGCAGGGAGAATGTCCCTGTACATATTGGAAAGTTACGAAATGTTTTTCTGGCATGCCCCTTATTTTCCCTTATTTTTGCCGTTGTTAAAAAGTTGAACCGATTTTATGCATTTGGAGCAGATTATTAAGGAAGAAGTTGAAAAAGCCATTCATGCCTGTTTAGGTCTGGAAGACCAGGAAGTAACCCTTCAGCCCACCAGGAGGGAATTTGAGGGGTACTACACCTTTGTTACCTTTCCGCTCTCCAAAACCCTTAAAAAAGCTCCCGCAGAAATTGCCGGCCTCCTCGGGGAATACCTGAGCGCAAACAGCCCGTATATTTCGTCTTATAACGTAGTGCAGGGGTTCCTGAACCTCAGTCCCCGGGACGGCGTATGGATAGACGTATTGAAAAATGCATGGTCCGACGCGGAATTCGGCGGCCGGCGTTCCGGCGACCGGCGTCCCGGCGGGCGAAAAGTCCTTATCGAATTTTCATCCCCCAATACGAACAAGCCGCTTCACCTGGGACACCTGCGGAATAATTTTCTGGGCGATTCCGTGTCCAGGATCCTCTCGGCCAACGGAGACGAAGTCGTAAAGGCATGTCTTGTCAATGACCGGGGAATCCATATCTGTAAGTCCATGCTGGCCTACAAAGAGCTGGGGAAAGGAGAAACGCCGGAGTCATCGGGTCTGAAAGGCGATCATTTCGCAGGTAAATATTACGTAGAGTTCGACAAAGTCTACAAGCAGCAGATCGCGGATCTGACCGCCGCCGGCCAGACCCCCGAGGAGGCTGCAAAGAATGCCCCATGGATAGTGGAAGCGCAGAAAATGCTGGTGGATTGGGAAAACGGGGACCCCGCTACGGTAGCTCTGTGGAAGCAGATGAACCAATGGGTGTACCAGGGGTTTGACGAAACCTACCGCCAGATCGGGATCTCGTTCGATAAGACCTATTATGAGTCGGATACCTACCTGCTGGGAAAGGACCTGGTGGAAGAGGGACTTTCAAAAGGGGTATTCTATAAAAAAGAGGACGGGTCGGTCTGGATAGACCTGACCGATGAAGGCCTTGACCAGAAGCTCGTGCTGAGAGCCAACGGTACTTCCGTTTATATTACACAGGATATAGGCACTACCGAGCTGAAGTACCGGGAATACGGCGCCGGGCAGATGATATGGGTGGTAGGCAACGAGCAGGACTATCATTTCGAAGTGCTGTTCGCCATTTTGAAAAGGCTGGGCAGAAGCTACGCAGACGGCTGCTACCATCTCAGTTACGGGATGGTAGATCTGCCTTCGGGGAAAATGAAATCGAGGGAGGGAACGGTCGTAGACGCCGACGAGCTGATCGCGCAGATGGAACATACCGCCGAAACGCGTACAAAGGAGCTTGGAAAGATAGAAGATTTCGAAGACGACGAAGCGAAGCGCCTGTACAGGATGCTCGCCCTGGGAGCGCTTAAATACTTTCTTTTGAAGGTCGATCCCAAGAAGCGGATGCTCTTCAACCCCGAGGAATCGATCGATTTCCAGGGAAATACCGGCCCTTTCG
Organism: Cytophagaceae bacterium SCN 52-12; assembly: GCA_001724175.1. Lineage (GTDB taxonomy): Bacteria > Bacteroidota > Bacteroidia > Cytophagales > Spirosomataceae > Ravibacter. The sequence continues at coordinate 2,613 of MEDT01000236.1, forward strand.
TGCAATATACCCATGCCAGGATACGGTCGGTGGTCAGGAAAGCCGCGCAGAACGGGGTGGAAGGAAAGCTTCCCGATGCGGATTACGAGCTGAAGCCCGCCGAACGGGACGTCATCCACCTGCTGAGCCAGTACCCCGACAGGGTGGCGGATGCAGCCAGGGCCTATTCCCCGTCGCTTATCTCGATCTATGCCTACGACCTGGCCAAGACCTATAACCAGTTTTATGCGGGACTTTCCATCTTTTCGGACCCGGATCCACGGGCAGTGTCGCTACGGGTGGCGCTCTCGGAATGCGTAGCCAGGACGATCGCCCATGCGTTTGCATTGCTGGGCATAGAGGTGCCCGAGAGAATGTGAGCGGTTGGGGGGAGTTGAAAATTGAGAGTTGAAAGTTGAGAGCGAAGAATTACGGTGGTTGGGCGCGGTCGAAGGGGAATTATTGGTAAATTTACTTTTCATAAATTATAGTTGTTTCAAGCGTTAAACAACATTCGAAATGGAATACTTTAAAACAGTTTTGATAATGCTCGGGAGCCTGATCAGCGGCATCTTTGCCGATAAAAGCGATTTCAATACTATTCCTGACGCCGGCGCGGCGAAAGGTTCGCTGTATGAATTCAGGATGGTGCCCCTTGAAGGAGGGAAGCCGGTGGACCTGTCGGTTTATAAGGGCAAGAAGGTCGTACTGCTGAACACCGCATCCAAATGCGGCTTTACAAAGCAATATGCGGACTGGGAAGCTTTTTTCGAGAAGCACGGGGATAAGGTGGTGGTGCTGGGCTTTCCCGCCAACAACTTCGGAGGCCAGGAGCCCGGGACCAACGAGGAAATAGCCGAGTTCTGCCAGAAAAATTATGGAGTTTCATTCCCGATGTTCGAAAAAATCGAGGTAGTCGGAGAAAACCAGCATCCGCTTTACAAGTGGCTGTCGACCAAGTCGCTGAACGGATGGAATGATAAGGCGCCTACATGGAATTTCTGTAAGTATGTGGTAGATGAAAAAGGGAACCTTACCCATTTTTTTGCTTCCAAAATAAAGCCTGACGACAAGGAATTCCTGGAAGCCGTCGGGCTATAGCCTCTTACCCTCAGTTTTTTCATGAATCACTGGATTGCCGCTGCCAGACCCAGGACTTTGCCCCTGGCCTTGGCCAGCATCATTATGGGAAGCTTCCTGGCTGCATCAAAAGAAAGGTTCAGCTGGCCGGTTTGCTTACTGAGCGTGCTGACAACGGTGCTGCTGCAGGTGCTTTCCAATTTTGCCAACGACTACGGGGATGCGGTAAACGGCAAGGATACCGATCTGCGTGAAGGACCTGCCCGGGCTGTGCAGCAAGGAGTGATATCGGTAAAGGGCATGCGCAGCGCCATTGTTCTTTTTTCTGTTTTTTCGCTGGCTTCGGGTATATCGCTGCTCGTCATAGCGTTGAAAAATGCGCAGCCCGGAGCATTTTGGGGGTTTCTGGCGCTGGGTTTGCTCTGCATACTGGCCGCCATTACCTATACCGCCGGGAAGAAGCCTTACGGGTACATAGGGCTCGGCGATCTTTCGGTATTTGTTTTTTTCGGCTGGGTAGGCGTGCTGGGCAGCAACTATCTTCATACGCTTCAGTGGGACTGGCAGCAGGTGCTGCCCGCTACCAGCTGCGGACTGTTTGCGGTAGCCGTGCTCAACGTTAACAATATCCGCGATATCGAATCGGACCGGGCTACCGGTAAGAATTCCATCCCGGTCAGGATCGGGAGGAAAAATGCGGTAAGCTATCATTGGATCATCCTTATTTTGGGAATGCTGTGCGCGCTGGCATACGCTTTGCGGACGGCAGGATCGGCATGGGAATATCTGTTCCTGCTGAGCTTCCCGCCTATTATTGCCAACGGAAGGGCTGTCAGCCGCAAGCGGTCTCCCGCGGAGCTCGATCCCTATCTGAAGCAGATGGCGCTTTCCACGCTTCTTTTTGTCGTCTTATTCGGGGCAGGCGCCTGGCTTTCGGCACACCTCATACCTAACTGATTCAAAATGTCCTATTCTTCATCCTATGCCGCGGCTCCATCTCCGTGCTTTGTCCTGGAGGAATCTCTCCTGAGAAAGAACCTGGAGCTGATCCGCTCGGTCCAGGAGTCGTCCGGCGGCCGGATCATCCTGGCGCTGAAAGGGTTTTCGATGTTCAGCGTCTTCCCTGTAGTGAAGGAATACCTCGGCGGGGCGACGGCCAGCTCTCTCAACGAAATACGCCTGATCAACGACTACCTGGGCTGTAAGGCCCATACCTATATACCGGCTTACCTGCCCCACGAATTCGGGGAGGTGTTGGAGAGGAGCAGCCATATCACCTTTAATTCCCTCAACCAATGGGAAAGGTTCAGAGAAGAGGTGTTGCTTTACAACGAGCAGCATCCAGCTGAAAAGATATCGTGCGGACTGCGGGTTAACCCGCAATATTCTGAAGTAGAGGTCGACATGTATAACCCCTGCGTGCCGGGTTCGCGCCTGGGTGTAACGCGAGACCAGATAGGTAATGCATTACCGGAAGGAATAGAGGGAATACATTTCCATACGCTTTGTGAAAATGACTCGCATACCCTCAAACGTACCCTCGATGCGCTGGAGAGCCGATTCGGCGATCTGCTGCACCAGGCCCGGTGGCTCAATATGGGCGGAGGGCACCTGATGACAAGGGAAGGATACGACACAAACCTGCTGATCGACCTGATAAAGGCCGTCAAAGAAAAATATGACCTCAGCGTGATCCTTGAGCCGGGCTCCGCCATTGCCTGGAGGACCGGGGTCCTGGTCGCGACTGTCCTGGACGTGCTCGATAGCCAGGGGATAAAGGTGGCTATTCTGGATACGTCGTTTGCAGCGCATATGCCCGATACGCTCGAGATGCCTTACAAACCTTATATAAGAGGGGCATACCATGAGCCGGTGGCCGGCCTGCCCACTTACCGCCTGGGCGGGATGACCTGCCTGGCCGGAGATTTTATGGGGGATTATTCTTTTGACGAACCTCTCCGGGCAGGAGACAGGCTGATTTTTGAAGATATGATCCACTATACCATGGTGAAAACCACGACGTTTAACGGTGTGAACCTGCCGTCGATCGGGATCCTGCAAAGCGACGGAAGCTTCCGCCTGGTCAAATCCTTCGGCTATGAAAGCTTCAAGGACAGGCTTTCGTAAGAGGGGAGAGCTAGTTGAGAGTTGAAAATTGAAAGTTGAAAGTTTTCC
>MEDT01000237.1 GCA_001724175.1 Cytophagaceae bacterium SCN 52-12
TGGGATGCCCCAGCATGGCGATGAGGCTTTCATCGTCGTCGCTCAATTCGACGGGGCCGGTTTTGGCTCCCCGCGGAGCGATCTTGTAGATCCTTCCCAGATTCAGCGGCTGCGTCAGGGAGCGCTCCTCGATCTCCTGTCTCAGGTAGGGGGTCACATAAGTCTTGTGCTGGATAATGCCCCTGTACATATCTACCATATAGATGGCGCCGTCGGGGGCGTTGCTCAGCGCTACCGGGCGAAACCGCTCATCGATGCTTGATATGAACTCCCGGTTTGCATAGGCTTGTTTCCCGGGCGTGATATAGCCTTCTTCCTCTATGATATTTCTTTTGACGAGGTTGGCGGAAGGCTCGGGTACAAATACATTAGCAGCATAGGACGGGCCGAAAAGATCGCCCCTGTAAACCAGGGGGCCGCATGCCGCCGTAAAGTTGACGAGCCGGAGGCTGTCATCCAATATGCCAGGCATGTACCCGCGGTTGACTCCCGGGGTCGGGCGCCGGGGATAAACCCTGTTGCCGGCTACAATTCTTGCGTTAAACCCGGTTACTTCCTTTTGGTGCTGATTCCAGTGGCCGAACCCGGGCAAAAAATTGTCGCCCAATACGTTGGCCGAGTTGTGGTTGTAGTAAAGCCTGCCCTGATCGTCCTGGGAAAGACCCCATTGCCCTCTGAAATGCGTCCGTTCTATTTTCCATTCATCGCCGTATTTCCGGTATCTTTTACTGGATTTCGCATTGTATATCCAGTTGTCCATTGCCCTCAGGAGCCCGTTCGGCTGATGCTCTACGTTGCCTCCCACCGCGTAGACAGAATCGACGAGCGTTTTGCCAACCGGTTTGTCGTTTGCTATTTTGTAAAACCAGAGCCCGGGAGGCTCCGCTATCAATATGCCGTCTTCATAAAAACAGAGCGACCTGGGAAGCACGAGGGAGTCAAGAAATAGCTTCCGCTTATCCATTACCCCGTCGCGGTCGGTGTCTTCGAGAATGACGATCTTCCCGTTGGGAACGTCTTCGCCGTTTCCTGATACATCAGGCATATAGCCTGTCATTTCCGCTACCCAGATCCTGCCCTTCGGGTCAAAGAGCATGGCTACAGGCGTTTGTACGACGGGCTCCGAAGCTACGAGGGAGATTTCGAAGCCTTCTTCGGTTTCGAGGAGCTTCAGAGATTGCTCCGGCGATATCACCGGCGATTTGCTGAAGTTTTTCATCCAGCCGATATCCGGTCTCTTGTAACCTTCTCCATTTTTGGAAACAGGCTGCTGAGTAGCATCTGTCCGTACTGTTTTGCAAAAATAAAGCAATACGGATAAAGCTGCCAGAATGATTAAACGGGTGGCTTTCACTTATTATAAAGAGAGATAGGTTTGGTTAAGGAAATTTTGCAAGGACCTCTTCAACCGGCTTCATCCTGCGGGTCAGCAATTGAATGATTACCCAGGCTACGAAGTAAGAAAGGCCGCATATGGTAAACAATATGTTGTAGCCGGCCCCGATATTGCCCATCAGCTTGTAGTGATCGAGCAGCGTGCCTACAAGCAGCGGGAAAAAAGTAGAGCCGAGCGAGCCGGCCATACCGCCGATCCCCACCACGGAGCTGACCGATTCCTTCGGGATGATATCGGAGACAACGGTAAGCATGTTGGTGCTCCATGCCTGGTGTGCGGCAGCTACGATGGCGATGATAAATACCACTACCCATATATCGGTGGCATAGCGGGCGAGCAATATGGGCAGGACAAGAATGGCCACGATCAATAATACCAGCTTCCTGGCTTTGAGAGCGGGCCATCCCTTTTTCAGCAGGTAGGACGAAAGATACCCGCCTGCAATGCTGCCGAAAGTGGTAAGGGTATATACTACGGCCAGGTGCAGGCTCGGCTTTTTGAGATCGAGGTCGAAAGTGGATGCGAAGTAGGAGGGGAGCCAGAACAGGAAAAACCACCAGATAGGGTCCGTGAACAGCTTTCCTACTATGAATACCCAGGTTTGTTTCAGGGTAAGCAGGCGCGCCCATCTGATCTTTTTCACTTCTGCTGCGCCGGCTTCACCGGTTTTAACATCGCTGTGTATATAATTGAATTCGCCGGCCGACAGCCTTTTCTGTTTTTCGGGGATTTCGTAGTAGATCCACCATATCGCAAGCCATACGAAACCCAGGGCGCCTGTGATAATGAACGCCTCTTTCCAGCCGAACGATGCAAGCAGCCAGGGTATCAGGATGGGCGCTATAATAGGCCCGATGCTGGTGCCGGAATTGAATATGCCTGTTGCCACTCCTCTTTCTTTCTGAGGGAACCACTCGGCTATCACTTTTACGGCTGCCGGAAAGTTGCCGGCCTCGCTGACGCCTAAGAGTCCTCTGAAGAGCCCGAAGCCGAATGTAGATTTCGCAGCGGCATGAAGGATAGCGGCGACGCTCCAGATGGTAACTGAAATGGCATACCCTATTTTTGACCCCAGGCGATCGATGAAATTGCCGAACACCAGGAAGCCGAGCGCGTAACAGGCAGAAAAAACCATTACGATCCGGCCGTAATCCGTTTCGGTCCAGTTGAATTCCACTTCCAGGACGGGCTTCAGAAAGCCGATGATCTGGCGGTCGATGTAGTTAATGGTGGTGGCAAAAAACAAAAGCCCGCAGATAAACCAGCGGTAATTGCCGGTCCTAGAATTGTTGCTCATTGTCGAGAATTGTAAAGTCGGTCAAAAAGGAAGACGTTTGCGCCCGTTTTAGCTGTTTATTGAATCGGGCAGGCAAACTAACAGATTTTATCCAATGAAAGGACATTAAAATCAAATAAATGTGGCCGGAGGGCGCGCCGGGGCAGAAAGCGGTTTGCCGCACAGGGTCATCTGGCGCCCAGGTAGGGAAGCCAGTAGTCGTTGTGGCCGCCCGAAAAATCACGTATGAAGACCAGGAAGCTGGGTTTATAAGGCAGCTGCCTGAGCTGCATGCCTGATTCTTCAGGGGTCAGGTCTCCCTTCTGGGTATTGCATCGCTGGCAGGCGGTAACAAGATTGTCCCAGTTGCTTTTGCCTCCCCGCGATTTGGGAAGGACGTGGTCGAGCGTCAGATGGTCTTTGGCCCCGCAATACTGGCATGTATTCAGGTCGCGTTTAAAGATATTCTGCCGCGTCATCATGACGCTTTTGTAAGGCCGGTGCACGTATTTATGGAGCCGGATAACGACGGGGTAGAAATAGGTTTGTGAGATGGAGTGGAGAAAACGGTCGTCGGCCTGGGCTATGAGCTCTGCTTTGTTAAGATAGACAAGCAGGAAGGCTTTGGGTACTGAGCAAACATTAAAGGCACTGTAATCCTGATTAAGTATTAACACTTTCGAACTCATACAACGTCAGGGAGTTAGTTTCCTAAAGTTAACGAGTTTTTCAAACCGAGGCAATATTTCCCCGGAAATTAAAAAATACTTAATAGTGATAAAAAGCGCTCAGTAATCGCCCCTGTCTGCGTCGCGTTTGACGTCTCTTTCTTTGATGGTTTCGCGTTTATCGTATAGCTTTTTTCCTTTGGCGAGCGCTATCTCGACCTTGGCGAGCCCCCGGTCACTGCTGTAAATACGTACCGGGATTACCGTGAGGCCCTGGTCTTTCAGCTTTGAAGCGAGCTTCCTGAGCTCGCGGCGGGTCAGCAGCAGCTTCCGGTCGCGCAGGGGTTCATGGTTGTAATGAGTGCCTTCCGTGTAGGGGGAAATGTGAAGGCTCCGGATGAAAAGCTCATCGTCTAGAAATAAGCAATAAGCATCCTGGAAATTGACTTTCCCTTCTCTTATCGATTTTATTTCGGTCCCTGTCAATACAATTCCCGCGTCATATTTTTCCAGGAAAGCATACTCGAAACCGGCCCGCCGGTTGGAAATATTGAAGCTCTTGGAAATTTTGTCCGCCATATCATTTCAGCATGCCCAGCAGGACGCCCAGCTTGCTTTTCAGCTCTTTCCTGTCAACGATAAAATCCAGAAAGCCATGCTCCAGCACGAATTCGGCTTTCTGAAACCCTTTCGGAAGGTCTTTCCCGATGGTTTCCCTGATCACGCGGGGACCGGCGAAGCCGATGAGCGCCTCCGGCTCGGAGATATTGAAATCGCCCAGCATGGCATATGAAGCTGTGACCCCTCCCGTGGTAGGATCGGTCAGCAGGGAGACATACGGTATGCCCGCTTCCGACAAAAGCGCGAGCTTGGCTGAAGTTTTTGCCATCTGCATCAGCGACAGACCGGCTTCCATCATCCTGGCGCCACCCGACCTGGATATCATCAGGAACGGGATCTTTTTCTTCATGCTGTAATCTATGGCACGCGCAATTTTTTCTCCTACTACCGAGCCCATTGAGCCGCCTATGAAATTGAAGTCCATACAGGCAATGACAATATCGGCGCCGTTCATTTTGCCGGTAGCAGTTCTGACGGCGTCCTTAAGGCCTGTTTTCTGTATGCTGGCGGCAATCCGGTCAGGATAAGATTTGGTATCGGTGAATCCCAGCGGATCGGCCGATCTCATATCCGGGTCGAGCTCTTTGAACTTGTCATTGTCAAACAGAAGTTCGAAGTAGACTTCCGAGCCGACTTTATCGTGATAGTTGCAGTGGGGACAGGTGAAAGCGTTTTGCTTGTGTTCTCTTACAGGAGTTACCTTCTTGCATTCAGGACATTTGTACCAAAGCCCGTCGGGAACCTCGCGTTTCATTTCCGTAGGGGTATTGATCCCCTTTTCCTTTCTAACAAACCAAGACATAAGCCGATTCAGATATTTTCGAGTGCCAAATATAATAGAAGTTTACAGAAAGCCGGGTAATCAATTCGCCTTAATGAAAACGCTGTAAAGCAGCTGGCCGGCTATACCCAGGAAAACGATCCCGGTTACCCGGTTGAAGATCAGGATACGCCGGGGCGTAAAGAGCTTCTGGAATTTTTTGGCGAAGTAGGCGATCAGGCTTTCGGTCCCGAAAACACCGAAGAGGCTTGCCGTAAAGAAAGTAAGCACCTGGCCGTGATCGTATTGCAGCGATGACTTTACATAGGTAGCCAGGGTGACCCAACTGATGAAGTTGACCGGGTTGAGGCCGTTCAAAAGAAAGCCGGTAGTAAAATAGTAGATGAAATTGCCGACCCTGGTCGTCGGATAGACCAGCTTAGGCTGTCCCCTGAAGATATTGACAAAGCCCAGCGCAGCCAGGAAAATAATCCCAATTCCGGCAAGCCAGCGTTCGAAATGCGGGATTGCCGGCAGCATGGAAGTGCCGTAGATAGCGAAGAAAACAAAAATGATGTCACAGATAATCACCCCGGCCACAATCTTCAATGCATTCCTGAAGCCGTTGTCTACGCTCGTCTGTATCAGGGAAAAGAAAACCGTTCCGAATGTCGAGCAGAGTAGTATGCCGGTGAAAATCCCGAAAATTGCCGCGCCGACCATTCGCTAGTAACCTTTCCTGCGTGCGACCATCAGGATCCCCGCCACGGAGAGCGAGTCTGTGATTTCGGACTTTATCACCATATCGACGGCTTCCGACAAATGGACTTTACGGACCTGGATATCCTCGGTGTCTTCCATTTCCTGCTCGGATTGGGTGAGCTCTTCCGCCAGGAACAGGAAACCTTCTTCGTCGGTGGCGGAGTTGGAAGTATGTATGCGGGCGATCTGCTCCCACCTGGCAGCTATAAGCCC
>MEDT01000238.1 GCA_001724175.1 Cytophagaceae bacterium SCN 52-12
GCATGTTTGACAGCTTTAAGAACCAAAATGTACTGTTCCCTGGCATCACTGGTTTGACATTGGCCTTGCTTTTGGCCATACTGTACATTCCGTCAGTATCTGGTTTCTTTAAGGTGACGAGCTTGGATCTTACGGAGTTGCTAAAGGCTGTGTTAATAGCTGCTATTTCAGTGCTTTGGTTTGAAATATATAAAAGGGTGAAACGAACGAAAAAACGATGAGGGAAACCGATTTGGATAATAACATTAATACTGGAGTGTTATCAATAGAATAGCTTGGTAATAGGAACGTCTTAAACCTCTATAAACTGGACGGATTTTTCTAGACAGTTAGGTATTTCCAACTCATCGTCCTGATCAACCGTCAGGTAAAAATAGGCCGGTGCGGTGTCTTGCCAAGGCTATATGGAGCGCGCCCTTATGGGCACGTCCTAGCCGTTCCCAGCTTCTCAAACGTCAGTCGGTAAAAGAGAGCATGTTAGAACTGTAGTTTTGTAAATCAAGGGAGCTGATTTTGGTAAGTATAGTTATTGGATTGCATAAATCCATGCTGAAAGAAGAATACGATTTTGCGGCTGAAAAGGCGGAAAGTGCAAAGCTGTCGGAGTTGGAGATTTATTACCTAATGGGGCGATGATCAAAACTAGAAAATATAGACTTAAGAAAAATACACATCGCAATATTGCGATGTGTATTTTTCCTGCTACCATTTGAAGCATGGGAGTCACGAAAACCGAAATATTCACCGAAGAACAAAACCGGGTTGCCAATTTGGCACAAGCCTTTGCGCATCCGGCCAGGGTCGCCATTCTACAATTACTGGCGCAGAAAAAAGCCTGTGTATGTGGCGACCTAGTAGAAGAATTGCGATTGGCGCAGGCGACAGTATCGCAACACCTGAAGGAGCTGAAGCGGATATGGGATCATCCAGGGCGAGATCAATCCGCCTCGTGTGTGTTATTGTATCAATGAACTCGTGTGGGAGGAAGCCCGTCAAGCGTTTGGGGCCTTGTTTGATAATTTTGTGGGCGCGGCGAGCTGCTGTTAGGAGGTAGCTTTTCTTTGAGTCTATCGTAATACTACATTTAACCAATAAGAGAACCAGCATGGAAACTGCCGAACAAATCAAAGAAACGGTGCGCCAGCAATCTGGGCCAGGTGGAAGAATTCTAGTGAATAGATAACAAAAACAGTAGTCTTCAGATTTAGAGTCCTACAAATCATTATATTAGTATTACGGAATAGTTATCAAAGGTGCCTAGATTAGGTAACTGAATTTCGAGAACCACTTTTGAGGAGGTAGCTCATCCGGAAGCGCCGTGTGACGGGAGACTGTCACGCACTGTGCTGTGAGAGGTTTGGGGTGAAATTCCCCTTACCTACTCGACAGAACACTATATATAGTGATTGGTAAGCCACCAGATACTGCAGTATGGTACAAGTAACCGAAGATTTTTCAGCCCGCTATAAATAAGCTTATATGCTGAATGATAGTTTAATCCCATAATTTCAGCAATGCTCTCATTACTGAGTCTCAGTTTATAACGCAAATGGAGTGCTTCCTGTTGCCGCTTGGGTAGCTTTTCCAAAGCAGCTTCTAATTGAGCCAATCGGAATGCTTTGGTTTCATCTTCAATAAGAATAGCTTCCATCGAATCTTCACGTTCCTCCATTGGCTCCAATAACTGCTTTTTCATCTGTTCTCTAAATGAAAAAAACAGCTTATTTCTAAGGGACTTAAAAAGATATCTCCTTAAGTCTCTGATTGTCGCCACTTTCTCTCGGGATTCCCAAAGCTCGACAAAAAGGTCCTGTATGCAATCTTTCACGACCTCGATGTCCGGGCAAATTTTATAGCCATACTGAACCATTCCCCTCATATAAGTTTGATAGATAGTCTGGAAGGCATCATGGTCGCCAGCACTAAAATCCCTTAGCAATTTATCGGTATCAGGTCCGCGAAAATTATCGTTCATTACACTCTACTCTAAAACAAGAAGGGGGACAATTTTAAGGCTTTACGGACGATTTTATCTTTCCCGGTTATGCTATCGTAAGATATCTCACCCACTTGTAACAAAAAAAGATATCAGTTATACTAGGGAAACAAGCTGCTAATTTTCAAACAATTAAAGACAATATCCAAATTGTTGATATTAAGATTTTAACAATTCTTGGGCAAAGGTGGGATAAAATAGCACCAAACCTACACTTTAAAGAAACCCTAGGTAGCTATTTATGAATTTTAGAATTACTAGAACCTGTGTGCTTTCATTTGCCGTTGGCGTGTTCATAATCGGGCTTCCGAGCTGCGAAGAAGGTAAGAAAACCTTCCGGGAAGGCTCTGTCCCTCTGTCTGAAGCGTTAGCTACTTTTGAGCTTGAACCCGGCTTTCGCATCGAGCTTCTGGCCAGCGAGCCTTTGGTGGCCAGTCCCGTGGATATGGAAATTGATGAATACGGGCGGTTGTATGTCGTGGAAATGCCCGGTTATCCGCTCGACAAAAGCGGTACGGGCAAGATCAAGCTCCTGAGCGATACCGACGGCGACGGGGTAATGGATAAAAGCGTTGTCTTTGCCGACAAGCTTACCCTGCCAAATGGTATTTTGAGGTGGAAAAAAGGAGTGATCATAACCGACGCCCCCGACGTGATCTACCTTGAAGATACCGACGGCGACGGGAAAGCCGACGTGCGTACGCCGCTGCTCACCGGCTTCTCCCTGTCCAACCCGCATGTCAATGTCAACAATCCCGTTTACGGTCTCGACAACTGGATTTACCTTTCTCACCTGGGCGCCATCGGTACGCGCAAATATGGTACCGAATTCGGTGATACCGGCAGTGAAGTGCATTTCGTCGGTAAGCCCGATTTAAAGCGCCTTCCTAAAAATGCCAACGGCAACAATGTGCGGTTCAGGCCCGGGACCTACGAACTGGAAGCGGCTTCTTCAAGGAGCCAGTTCGGGCATACCTTCGACCGGTGGGGAAACCATATCCTTACCCACAACCAGAACCATATCTATCATGAGGTGATAGCGTCACGCTACCTGGAGCGGAATCCAACCCTGCTGGTTTCGGGTGCAACTCAATCCATATCCGATCACGGCGACGCCACCGAAGTTTTCCAGATCACCACCAATCCCGACAGGCAACTGTTCACGCCCGTAGGTGTTACCACATCGTCGAGCGGTATTACGGCCTACCTGGGCGGACTGTTTCCGCCTCCCTACGACGGCAACGTTACTTTTGTGGCCGAGTCGGTCAGTAACCTAGTGCATGCCGATATACTCAAACCTAACGGGGCTACTTTTACTGCCAGCCGCCAGCACCCCGACCGGGAGTTCCTGGCTTCTACCGATTCGTGGTCAAGGCCGGTTAATATGTATGTCGGTCCCGACGGGGCGCTTTACGTGCTGGATTACTACCGGCGCATTATCGAACATCCCGAGTGGATGTCGGATGAAGCCGTGGAAGCCGGAGGGCTGTATGACGGCCATGATATGGGAAGGATCTACCGTATTACGCCAACCGGGACCGGGAAGCCGGACTGGACCAGGGGCCTGTCGCTTGGCGACGCTTCAGGGAAGGAGCTTGCAGCGCTCCTGGCGGATAAAAATCTTTGGTGGAGACAAAATGCGCAGCGCCTGCTGGTCGACAGGAAAGACAGCTCAACGCTGCCGGCGTTGAAGGAAATGGCCCTCGACGCCGATCCGGCCCGCAGCCTGGGCAGGCTTCATGCCCTGTGGACTTTGCAGGGAATGGGTGCGCTGGAGGCTGTTCTTATAGAAAAGGCGCTGACAGCCCCGGAAGCGGGTATCAGGGAAAATGCGATCAGGCTGGCGGAGCTTCACCTGCGGGAGGCGCCTGCCTTATCGGGGGCATTGCTCCGGCTCGAAAAAGATCCTGACGCCAAGGTACGCTACCAGTTATTGTGTACGCTCGGCTTTGTACAGACGCCGGAAGCAGCGGCCGTAAGGCGTAACCTGCTCTTCCGTGATCTTGAGGACGAATGGGTACAGATCGCAGCCCTTTCCGCCGATTCTTCCCAGACGGTCCCGCTGCTTAAGGAAGTGATGGCAAAGTACGACGGCAACAAGCCGGCCTACAGCTCGCTGGTAAGAAGGCTGGCTGCGATGGTGGGTGCCGGAAAAGATGTGCCCGAGCTGCATGACCTGGTCCGGGGAGCGGTTGCGCCCGGGGCCGGAGAGCGTGAAGCGTCTGTGCTCAAAGGATTATCTGAAGGGTTGAAGAGAAGGAAAGATACGCTGAATGTTCTCGCCGGCGAGCAGTCGGCGCTGATTGATGCCGTGACCGCCCATCGGTCGAACAGTGTGCGGAAGGCGGCCCTGGGGTTGCTAAAATCTGGAAGAGAGATCAGCCCGGAACTGCTGGCGGCCGGTACAGCAAAAGCGAAGGAGATGATACGTAACGCGGGTTTGCCGGTAGAACAGCGGAGCATAGCGGTCGGAGTTATCGGGTTGGAGAAAGATCTCTCCCGCCAGTTTGGTTTCCTGAAGGAGCTGCTCGGCCCGAAAGAAGAACCGGAGGTCCAGGTAGAAGCGATCCGTATCCTGGATAAGATTCCCGGAGCAGAAACAGGGGCTTATATCCTGTCGAAATGGGAGGAGCTTACTCCTTCGGTCAGGGATGCTGCCCTCGACCTTTTTATAGCCGATAAAGAAAGGGTGCCCTTGCTGCTGGATGCCATTGAAAATGAAAAAGTACAGGCTTCGGGGTTGGGATATCTGCGTGGCGTGCGCCTGATGAGCAACCAGGACGATGCATTGCGGAACAGGGCCCGGAAGCTGCTTGCGGGAGGAGAAAATAAGGAAAAGGCGATTGCTGCCTACAAAGAGTCGCTGGAATTGAAAGGGGATGTGGAGAAGGGCAGGGGAGTTTTCGTGCAGCATTGCTCAATCTGCCACCAGGTGCGGGGCGAGATGGGAGTGGTTTTCGGCCCCGACCTGGGTACGGTTCACAACTGGCTGCCGAAAGACCTGCTGGCCAATATACTGGATCCTGCGCTGTCGATGGCTCCCGGCTTTGATTACTGGCTGGTGGAGCTCAACGACGGCGAAAGCATACAGGGTACCATAGCGACAGAAACCGCCTCCGCGATCAATCTCAGACTCGCTCCCGGGGTAGACCGGACTGTTAATCGCCAGGAAATTAAATCCATCCAGACATTGCCGATGTCGCCCATGCCCAGCTTTGCCGGCCAGATAGGGCAGCAGGAAATGGCCGACCTGATCGCTTTTCTCAGGAATAGCAGAGTTGAAAATTGATAGTTGAAAATTTTCCACTCTCCACTTTCAACTAAAAAAAAATGAACAGAAAAACATTCCTTAAAACCAGCCTTCTCGCGGGTGGGGCGTGGCTTAGCGGCCGGTCGGAGGTTTTCGCGGCTAAAACTGTTGCAAATGCAGCGCCGTTTAAAATGAAGGGTGCGCCCGATTTCGGGATTTTCG
>MEDT01000239.1 GCA_001724175.1 Cytophagaceae bacterium SCN 52-12
TCACCGTGAGACAGCCCCTGCAATTTCTCGTACTCCGCTCTCACAAGTCCCACGTAAGGGTTCAGCTCCTTGAGGTCACGCTCTGCTTTTGTGCCAAATAACCTGGCTATGATTTTTAACATTTTCTATTTTGGGTTGTATTACCGTCATGCCCGGCTCCCCGGGCTCACAGAATTAATAAATATCAAACAGACTCGGCCGCCCCGCTATCTCCGGAGTCAGCATCCGACGCACAAAGTTATCAGTTAATGTGATAATTAGTTAATGTGACGATTAGTTAATATGACGATTGCCCCATCATCACATGACCACATTATCACATTGCCTCATCGTCTTATCAGCTAATTCTCAATCGTAAGCATAATGGTTTCCAGCCGGTTGCCCTGTGCTGCATCTATTTTAAACGAATAAGGCGGCAGCCCGATCACCTCGCCCACTTCGGGAATATCCTCATAAAGCGCGATGACCAGCCCGCCCAGCGTATCATAATCTCCTTCCGGCAGGTTCCAGTTGTATTTCTCGTTCAGGTAATCTATTTCATGCCGGGCGCTCAGCAGGTAATGCTGATCGTCGATCTTCCTTTCCACCCAGTCTTCTGTAAAATCATATTCATCCTGGATTTCCCCGAAGATCTGCTCGATAATATCCTCTATACTCACCAGCCCGGCAGTGCCGCCGAACTCATCCACTACCACTGCGAGATTTTTACGTTCTTCCAGGAAACGCATCATCAGATCGCTCGCCGGCATGGCTTCCGGGACGGTGAGCAACGGGGATACAATAGAAGCGATATCCCTGGGTTTCTTAAACATCGACAGCATATGACAGTAGCCGATCACGTTATCTACCGATCCCTTGTAAACCACGATTTTCGAGTGCCCGCTGTTGACGAATGTTTCCCGGAGCATTTCGACAGGCGCATCCACGTCTATTCCCGATATTTCGGTACGCGGAATCATACAATCCCTCAGCTTTACATCCTTGAATTCAAGGGCATTTTTGATCATCTGCTCATCCACGCCGCTATCGTCGTCGGCTTCGCTCGCTTCCGCCTGGCTTTCCTCCCTGGAAGTATGTACAGCCCTCGACTCCGGGTTGTCAGCAGCGATAAAAGGCTCTGCCAGCCAATGGATGGGGGTGATCAGCCACTCTCCGAATCTTACCGGGAAGCTCTTGAGGTCCACTATCCCCGGTAAAGCGCTTCCTACTTTCAGCCAGATCGACATACTTAGCAGCCAGCAAAGCGACGCGACCGCAAACAAGCCTGCCAGCCAGACGGCAGGGTGCACGTTTTCAATTCCCTCCCGGCTGAGCCAGCCGAAGGCAACGAGGAAAAAACTGCCGAGCCCTACCATCAGGAATCTCATCATCCTTACTTTTCTCCGCCACCCGAGCACAAAAGCGATCTGGTTCTGCTCATCGACCCTCAGGTTCACCCAGTCGAAAGAAAAATCCAGGGAGATCGCCCTCACTGCGCCGTAATAGCCCGACGCTATGAAAAACAGCAGGCTCAATATACCGTATACAATCATTTGCTTTTTCTTTTTGAAGCTGTTTTCGATACTTCCTGTCCCGTTCTTTCCTCCCCGGCCTGTGACTTCCTCTCTGAAGCTTTCAGGTTGAGGAACTGGTACAGGAAAAGGCAGACCATGACCAGCAGCAGCAGCCAGTAGCTATCGGCAAGAGAAGTGCGGCGGAATTCCAGGAACCAGATGATCAGAAAACCCAGCGATAAAAAAAGAAGAATTGTTTTTAAACCTCCTGAACGCATTTTAAACTACCTGAGACATCCCTGTACTTAACTCACGTAAATTTAAGCATGTTGTCCGGATTAACTGCCAAATTAACTAACTTGCGCAGTTAAAAAACCAAATTAACTCTCAACCAGGAGAGTATTCAACCATCTGTTCTCACAAACCGACATAAAACTATGAGCGATAGCAAAGCACGCTTTGAGCCCGGCGTTGTCACCGGAAATGCAGTCAGTGACATTTTTCGTCACGCCAATGAAAACAACTACGCGCTGCCCGCCGTCAACGTAGTAGGAAGCGATTCCGTCAATGGCGTCCTTGAAGCGGCTGCCGCCGTAAACAGCCCCGTTATTATCCAGTTTTCCAACGGCGGAGCCGTCTTTTACGCCGGTAAAAGCCTGCCCAACGCCAACCAGACTGCGGCTATCGCGGGTTCTGTCTCAGGCGCGCTCCACGTTCATAATATGGCCAAAGCCTACGGAATTCCCGTCATCCTTCATACGGATCATTGCGCTAAAAAGCTTCTCCCCTGGATTGACGGACTGCTGGAAGCCGGTGAAAAACATTTCGATCAATACGGCGCTCCTTTGTTCAGCTCCCATATGCTCGATCTTTCGGAAGAGCCCCTGGAAGAAAACATCGAGATCTCTGCCCGGTATTTTGAGCGTATGGCCAAAATCGGCATGACGTTGGAAATCGAGCTCGGCGTAACCGGCGGCGAGGAAGACGGGGTGGATAATACGGATGTAGACAGCTCGAAGCTGTACACCCAGCCTTCTGAAGTAGCTTACGCTTACAGGGAGCTGAGTAAAATTTCACCCAATTTCACGATTGCAGCCGCGTTCGGCAACGTACATGGCGTATACAAGCCCGGCAACGTAAAGCTTTCTCCCATTATTCTCAAAAACTCGCAGGACTATATCCGCGAGCATTTCAACACCGGCCCGCTTCCCGTTAATTTTGTTTTCCACGGCGGCTCAGGTTCAACCCGGGAAGAGATCCGGGAAGCCATCGAGTACGGCGCCATTAAAATGAATATCGATACTGATATACAATGGGCTACATGGGAAGGCATCCTTCAGTACTACAAGGCCAAAGAAGCATATCTGCAGGGGCAGCTCGGTAACCCCGAAGGAGCGGACTCCCCCAACAAGAAATACTACGATCCCCGCGTATGGCTCCGCAAAGGCCAGGAAAGCCAGGTAGCACGTCTTAAACAGGCTTTTGAAGACCTGAACTGCATCAACCGCCTGGCATAGCCTGCCGGCTGATCAAATGAAAAAGGAGGCCGAAGCCTCCTTTTTCATTTGATCAGCGATCTATCGTGACTTTGCTGCGGTATCCTTTACGTTCCTCATTGAACGGCAGCAGAATCATAACGCTGCCCGACTCCTCTATATAAGAAGCCGATACCTGCTCATAATCGGCATCGGCCGGTATTGGGAAATTACCGACCACCCTTGCATAAAGCTTTCCGTCGGCATGCTCCTGGTTATAGACCGGGAACATATAATAAACCAATACCTTGTCCTGGATCACTTCTATATTTAAATCATCTATATCCACTCCCGGAACCCTGACCGTCAGCTGGTATCCCGCTTCAGCAAGCTCTACCCGGTTCGTGATTTCGCTGCTTCCCCCGTTGACAGAATTGGACAGATCAATACCCGTCAGGATCTCAGGGGCCACTTTGCCTTGCTCTGTTCTCTTCATTTTCATAGTATTTGGATGATATAGATAGACAAGAGAAATACGTGCCCGTCCTGCTTTTACAGACATTATGACGCAATAAATCTCATATTCAGCAACATTCAGGACAAAATGGCGCAGCATTTACATTGACTTTATTTTAACATGCGCTTGACATTCCGGGCAACAAGGTGCAAATTGAATACCGGAATCAAACCTGTCCCAGCCATCAAAGCGCCGCTGCTCAAAAACGTGGATAACCTCTCGGAGGCGGTCATCGTACAAGACCTCCGCGATCCGTATTTTGATCCTAACTGGCATTTTCATTCCCATTTTCAGCTCTTTTCCGTATTGCACGGCACCGGGACCCGGCTGATCGGCGACTCCATCCAGCCGTTTTCTGCCGGCGACACGGTATTCCTCGGGCCCGACATACCGCACCTGTGGAGATGCGACCCGGCTTATTTTGAACCCGGCTCCGGCCTTACGACCCATGGCATCGTCGTCTACTTCCAGGAGGATTTCCTCGGCAAAGAGCTGTTCAGTCTCCCGGAGATGCAGCCCATTTCCCTATTCCTGCGGGAGTCGGTCAACGGGTACGTCATCCAGGATCCTTTCAGGGAAAAAGTATTGGAAAGCCTCGTGCATTTCCTCGGCCTGTCGGGGTTTGAAAAGATCATTCATCTTTTGAAGCTCCTGCATGAGCTGGCCCATACCCCTCACAAACAAGCCATTACCAGCCTGGGCTATCGTAATACCCACAAAATATCGGAGACCGAAAGGATGCAGAAAGTTCACAACTACCTCCTGCAGCACTTCAGGGAGCAGATCAGGCTGAAAGATGTAGCTGCGCACGCCGGCATGAGCGAAGCCGCCTTTTGCAGGTATTTCAAAGCGAGGACTCAAAAGACACTGACCGATCTTATCAGCGAGATCCGGATCGGTCACGCCTGCCGGCTGCTGATCGACAAAGATTACAATATCTCCCGGATCGCCTATGAAACGGGATTTGATACACTTTCCAATTTCAACAGGAGCTTTAAAAAAATAACAGGCAAAACCCCCGGCAGGTACCGCTCCGATTTTATGCTGCCGCCGGCTTGATTTCTTTGCTTAATTTTGTGCGCAGGGGAACAGCCCGCAGGGCGTCCCGCATTGTCAAATTTCCCAATCTAAAATTCTATTATGGCACTCAAAGCGGAAATGGTTACTGAAAAAGGCACTATGTGGATCGAGTTTTATGAAAATGACGCTCCCATCGCAGTAAAAAATTTCACCGACCTGGCAAAGAAAGGCTTCTATGACGGGCTGACCTTCCACAGGGTCATTCCCGACTTTGTCATCCAGGGCGGATGCCCGGAAGGTACCGGACGCGGAGGTCCCGGCTACCAGATCCCCTGCGAGCTGACCGGCGAAAACCAATACCACGACCGCGGCGTTCTTTCCATGGCCCATGCAGGCAGAAACACCGGCGGATCACAGTTTTTCATCTGCCACAGCCGGAAGAATACTTCGCACCTGGACAGGAACCATACCTGCTTCGGAAAAGTTGTGGAAGGGTTGGATGTGATCGATGCCATCCGCCAGGGTGACAAGATAGAAAAGATCACGATTCACGAAGAAACCGCCGCATAAGCGGTTTTCAGACTAACCACAGAGGCGCAAAAAGCACAAAGTTCTCTCTCTGTAGTCTATGTGCGATTTGCGCCTCTGTGGTTGAACTAATCCTCAGACCTCTAGTCCTACCTTTTCAAATAATAAAGGTGTCCGTCTTCTGCCCCCAGAAGCAGGTCCTTCTCCCCTTCCCGGTCCCAATCTACCGGAGTCGGGCTTGTATCATGCCCCGCAAGGCGTACCTCCGCCACATCACCCCTGCGGGCAAACCTCACTTTCCTTTTTTTCCCGCCCAGGTTTTCATACCACTCGGCATTACGCCCGTTAATGACAATATCCGGGTCGCCGTCGCCATCCCAATCCATGAGCGTAAATTTCCTTCGTCCGCTTCCGCAGGCCCGGCGTTCGTTC
>MEDT01000240.1 GCA_001724175.1 Cytophagaceae bacterium SCN 52-12
CCCGGGGGAATGATGCCGTTACTATCCGGCTGAGCTCATAGCTGCCATCGCGATCGATCATTTTCAGCCGGAAATACCGGCCTCCGTCCCTGTCCGAAACCGGGAAAGAATAGGTATTGACTTCCCGGTCGCCGTTGCTGCCCGGCACTATCCCTACGACGGCCCATCCTGTTCCGTCAATGCTCCGGAGTACTTCAAACCTGTCGAAGCCCGATTCGTGAGTAGTGGTCCACCGAAGGGTCTGGCTGCCGGCTTCATCCCGGAAGCCGATGTAGGAAATCGTAACGGGAAGCGCATCGGGCACGATGCACGGATGCTGGAAGCTAAAAGCGACGTTGTTTTGCGCAAGATTTCCTCCCAGGATGATCCGGCCGTTTACGGTGCCAGCCGCCAGGAGCTGGAGATTGGCCTGCGGAGCCAGGACCGATCCGTTGATGTCAAGACCGATCACAACGATCTGCTCTGCATCGGGAAAGTTAAGCAGGAGCCCTTTCACGTGATCGCCGGAGAACGTCCCCGGGCTGAAATTATTAAACAGGTAGTTGGTCCCGGTCAGGTTCAGGGTGATACTGCTTCCCACCGGTATATCTATAAAGCTGATGCCGTTGACGGCGTTTTGCGTAGCGTCAAGCGTGAAGACATAATCCCGGATATCGCCGGTTCCGGTCAGCGTGATGATGCCTGCCGAAAAATCGGAAGATGTGCCCGGAGTGACCGGTATTGCCGCGTAGTCCGCGCTCAGATTTTCGAAATAGGTCTTAAGTGTGGCGAACGAGATCAGGTCGCCTGAGAACTGCCCGTTATTCCCTTCTCCCGGCGAATGGACAGGAAGGTCGGACCCGCTGGAATTCTGGCGGTACCTGAAGTTGCCTCTTACCTGCACAGGGCTGTCGCCGGTATTGGAAAATTCGCCGTTTACGACAAAGTTGTCGGTACTGAACGGCGCAGCCAGGTCCGTTCCGACTATAAAGGGGTCGGAAGCGTGGCTGAATGTGAAATTTCCTCCGACCGCCACTTTTCCCTGTACGGTTGCAGCGGTTGCGCTGTAGTTGCCGAAAATCAACAGGTTAAAATCGCTGTTCCCGGTGTAGCTGTCGTCCAGGAAGGATTCAGGAACAGCCAGGGAATGGAGGCATTGGGCCGTAGCGGACCCGCTGCCGGTAATTAAAACGCCCAGCAACAGCGCTTTCAACGGGCTCAGGGCGCCCGGAAGCACGTCGGCGAATTTTCTGATAGTTAAGCAGCACATACGTTGAGTGGTTAAAGTGTAAGGATAGGAGTAGGCAGCTTACCGCCAATAGGGC
The DNA here is from genome assembly GCA_001724175.1 of Cytophagaceae bacterium SCN 52-12. GTDB lineage: Bacteria > Bacteroidota > Bacteroidia > Cytophagales > Spirosomataceae > Ravibacter. Next base: position 1,305 of record MEDT01000240.1, read on the forward strand.
ATCTGCGCATTACTTATTAAAAGAGCTCGTTTCCTGGTCAAAAGATCGATTGTATAGATGTTCCGGGAGGAAAAGTCATCATTGCTGGTGTTGGTAAATATGATGGTCCCGCCGTTTGGGGCGAACCTCGGATCCAGGTCATTGGTGCCGATCGGCTTGTCAGGAGAAATGTCTTCCCTGCTGCCCGACTGGAGATCATGCAGGAACATGCGGGCGTTTAGCTGTCTTCCTTCTATATTCCGGAAATTGTCGACATCGAATGTGTAGAGAATTTTCCGGCCGTCTACCGAGAAAACCGGGTTGCCTGTTTTTCCTTCAAGATTGCCGGCAACGGGCAGCGTAGTTCCGATAGAGAGGTCGATAAGGATTATTTCATTTTCATACACGGACGTAGTTGTGAGGCGTGCAACGATCCTGTCGCCCTGCGCGGTCCAGTCGGCGGAAGCAAAGAACTTTCCGGTCGGGGCGCGTGAGATCACGCTCAGGCCGGTTCCGTCCGTATGGACGCTATATAGCTTGTCATAGCTTGGAAAAACCAGACGTGTTCCGTCCGGCGACCAGCAGAATGATAGCTCGGTAGCGGGTGCGACCGATACGACCGGGATGCCCGTAACCCGGACTGCATTTTTCCCGTCAATATCGGCCACGTACAGGTAGGTCTCTCTTTCCTTGTTGGAAAGAAATGCCAGGCGGTTCCGCAGCGGGCTGACGACCGGCTTCCAGTTGTTGGCATCGTTTGTAAGCTGTACTTCCTCCGAACCGTCTGAAGCAAAAATCTGGTAGCTTTCGCCTGCTTTCCTGGAAAAGTAATAAGGCAGGTCGGGAAGCGGCTTTGTACGGAAGGTCCAGATTTCGCTCTTGACCGGGGTGTTGTGACCGTCGCTGGCGATTACCTGCCAGTAATAGGTCGTGTTAAAGCTGAGATCATTCACCGAAACGCTGTCGGCAGAGATGGAAGAGGCGATCCGGGTGCTTCCGGTTTCACCTTCCCTGAAAATATAGACATCGTATTTCAGGGTATCCTTGTCCGGATCGGAAGATTTCCAGGCCAGGACGACCCCGCGCTCATTGCCCGCGCTCTGGTGGGCAGGCTTTACGACTTCTGCCGGAGAAGGCGCCTTATTCTGGCCGGCATCGGGCGAAAGGTAGATGGTAACGTCTGCATTCCTGTTTTCCTGAACTGTAGCGGTGGTCAGGTCATTCTTGTATTTTTCCAGGCTTGTGATAAGCGTGTAGTTGCCGGAGAGTATGCTGTCCGCTTTGAAATATCCCGACTGGTCGGTCGTAACTGCCCTGGCGGAGGGGCTAATCCGGACGACTGCGCCGCTGAGAGGCTGTTTGGTGTCCTGGGAAAGGATACGCCCCGACAGGCTTCCGTAAGTTTCAGGGGTAACATAGGATTCTTCCGCGCAGCCTGAAATGAAGATGATCGCCAGGATGGCAAGAGCACGAAACATATGTCTGAGAATAGGCAGGTTCACTTTGAAATAGTATTTAAGGTGATTCGCGTTGTAATGGTTCAGGGCCGGGAGCCGTTGGCGCTTCCAAAGTAGAAGGCCAGGCCTGCCTGTGCTTTCCAGTAGGAGTCGTTGAAGCCGCCGGCCCTGACGCCGTCAAATTTGTCGTTGATGAAATAGCTGTATTGGCCCAGCACCTGCAGGCCTATATAGCGGTTCAGGGCATATTCCAGTCCCAGCCCCGAATTGACCGCGCCGTATTTTTTTCCTGAAAGTTCAAACCAGGCATTCCTCCCGTTTACCCAGCCGTAGCCGAGCGACAGCACAGGCGTGATCCGCTGGAAAGGCAAAACCTTGTATTGGAGGTTGAGGGAGCCGGCGGAAATATTCTTCCGGAAGTAATCGGTGGCGGCCATCCTGCCCGACGCCAGGTCGCCCTGAAGGCTCAGGAACGAGGTCAGGCCCACATTCAACGAAATGCCGAAACCGCCGCTTACCGCCGGCGGGCCATAGTCGCCCTGGTATCGCAGGAGGGATGCATAAGGAGAGATGCTCAGCCGCGGCCGCCTGGTATCGTTTTTTGCCCCGTATACATCGGTCTGACGGGCATCGTCTACTTCCCGCTCGTAGTTGCTGATGAGTGTTCTGACGGAGTCGGCAGGGATTTTATTCCCCGCTACCCAGAGGCCGTCGCGGATCCCTTCGAGGATCAGGGCATATACCGACTTTTCGATTGCTTCGGTAACGGCCAGCTGCGACGGCTCATTGGTGGTGTACCCGGTTTCAGCTTCGAGCAGCCTTTTGAACTTGACGTATCTGAAAAGCCCTACGTCGACCGCCTGCGACAGGAGGGTTTTGGAAGTATAAACCGTTTTGAGGACCTTCCCGGTTTTGGTAGCAACCGCCCTGAGATAGACGGTCACCCGGTCCTGCCGGTATTTGGTAGATCCGCCTGCCCCGAAATAGCGCAGCCCGGCTCCCCCGGTTATGATGTTGGCGTCGTAGGAAATGATCCCGCCTTCGAGAATAATGCCGCCGAAAAGGAGGGGTGGGAGGCTTTCGCTCTCACCTTTGAACTGCGTCATGCTCGAGCGTATGATCTTACGCTCATTGAGAAGGTTGCCGACATTTTCTCTCTCGATGGTAACAAACCAGTTGCTTTCTTCGAGCGCTTTCAGCAGGATGTTGGTAGCACCCTGGGTAACGGCTGTAGAATAGCTGATGCCATTGTCGACCTGCTTGTACTGACCGGTCTGGTCGCGGAATTTATAAACTGCCGCGACCAGCTTTTCGGACGGGGCGGGCAGGCTCCTGAGCTCGGAAGAGACCCGGGTGTCTTCCCCGAGCCTGGCTTTCTGCTGTGTTACCGGCTGGTTGAAGTACCGGCTGCAGCCAAGCAGTGTAAATAGTAATATTCCCTGGGAAATCCTGTTCAAAAAATGCATCCTGGCTAAGGGCTCTTTAAATTCAATGATTAATTACTGGAGCGTTTCGGGCGTTGACAGATCAAAAAATTTCAGCATTAGTAGTAGGGCACTGTTACGGATGTTTCCCCTCCCTTCCCGTCGGTGATCCTGATAATAAGCCCTTCTGTTCCCGGAGCTACATCGACAGTGAGATCGCCGAACTGGTAAATGCCTTCCTTAAGACCGTCTTCGCCGAATTGCGAGGTATAGAGCGTCCTGGCGAGCGTATTCAGAAGCTGGCTGTTGAGCGTCGATTGAAAGTTCTGCAGGGCGTCTTTTTCTCTCGAGGCGGAGGTGACCGCGTTCGGATCCTTGGTTTTGTCCTGGGCCTGCGCAGAAGTGAAAAGCCATGTATAGTTGTAGCTATCGCCGCCGAAAGCCGGGTTTATGGGTTTGTATACCATCGATTGAGCAGAGGCGGAAAAAGCGGCTCCCATCACTAAAAGGGCCAATAGTAGTTTTTTCATAAGAATGTCTTAAAACTCAGAATATGCCGGTTCCCGCCTGATCTTCAGAGCCGAGTTGCTGGCGGATTTGCTCGTAGCTGCTTAAATACTGGAACAGGAACTGGGCGGCTTCGCTCACCTGGGCTTCCCGGGCTTCGGGCCGAAGCTGGATAAATTGCTGCCACACAAGCTCATTGTCGATCTTGATCCCTACGATACCGGTCAGGCCGGGGTACGGCAGCTCCTCGACTTCAATCGGGATTTCCTGGTCGGCCAGCGCCTGGCGCGGCAGCGTGGCGACAGTATCCTGCTGAAGGGTAAGCCACATACCGAATAATCCTTCATAGAAGTCGCTTCCCAGCTTTGTTTTTGTATTGTTGATAATAAACGATAAGGCGGCTTCCTCGTCGAGCAGCAGGTCATCCAGGCGATAAAGATTTGTCTCCACGCTTTCTTCGATCGAATAGTCGGCCTGGCCGTAAATGTCTGATATGCGGAGCAAGAGGACTACGATCCATATGGTACGCAAACCGCTCATCTTACATGATAGCCTGAGGGAGAATCAATGATCAGGCGCATACCGCCTCTCTGCTCGATGGTGATAGAAGGCAGGGCTCCGCTTTTGGAACCATCTATTTCGAGCGAATTAAAGTCGTTGGACTGGCTCGCCCGGAATACGGAT
>MEDT01000241.1 GCA_001724175.1 Cytophagaceae bacterium SCN 52-12
TGCAGGCTTCGTACCCGTAAGCGACCTCGGCCATATGGTGAGCATCGGGACACTTTTTGCATTTTGCCTCGTCTGTATAGGCGTTTGGATCATGCGGGTAAAAAGCCCGGAAATCCCGAGAGGCTTTAAAACTCCCTGGGTACCATTCGTACCGCTGATGGGTATAGCCGTTTGCCTTTACCTCATGTACTCCCTGCCCAATGAAAGCTGGTTCCGCCTGGGCATATGGCTGGCGCTGGGTTTGGTGGTTTACTTTGCATACGGCAAAAACCACAGCAAGCTCCACCACGACAAGTAAGCGATTTGAGAGATTTCCCGGAGATCAGATGCCCCGCTTTCTGCGGGGCATTTCTTCTATACCCAGGCTGGAGAGCGCCGGGTTCATGACACGCCTGGATATGGTCAGCCTGAAATAGCGGACATTTTCCGCTACGAAAACCTGTGTATAAAATCCTTTTTCGGGAAGCTGCCTGTAAACTGCCGAATAGTTGACGGGAACAGGCCATCCGTTTGCTTCAAGCACGACCCGGATCGTATCGACGGCTTTCTTCAGATTTGAGAAGTAGGTTATTTCCGCGGCGGCTTCCCTGCCGGGTTCCACCTGGAGAAACGGTTCTACCTTGACTTCATATATTGCCTGCTGCCGCACTGATCCGCACGCCTGATCCTACCTTCTAATAAGCCCTTACTTTTCTTCCTTCATAGAAATTGACAAAGGCCCGGTTGACGGTGCGGTTTCCTCCTTCCGTCGGGTAGTTGCCTGTGAAATACCAGTCTCCCTTATGGTCCGGGCAGGCTATATGAAGGTTATCGACCGTCTGATAGACGACAGAAAGCTCTGCCTTCAGGTCGTCGGGCTTCACAATTTCCGCTATCTTGTCCGAGATCTCCTCGTAGGTGAAAGGCTCATACAGCGCCTTGGTAAAGTTTACAGCACCTGCATTCCTGGAAGCCAGCGCAGACACGCACTGTGTATAGACCTCTTCCTTGAGGTAATTCATATCATTTTCTTCCAGCAGCTTCAGGATAGCCCGGAACGCGACGAACTCCTGCATTTTCGACATATCGATCCCGTAGCAATCCGGGAAACGGATCTGCGGAGCCGATGAGACGATCACGATTTTCTTGGGGCCCAGCCGGTCCAGCATTTTCAGGATCTTCTTCTCCAGCGTGGTCCCTCTTACAATAGAATCATCGATGATCACAACGGTATCGATGCCTTTCCTGACCACCTCGTAGGTTGTGTCGTATACGTTCGATACCATTTCATCCCTGAATTCGTCTGCGGTGATAAAGGTCCTCGATTTCACGTCCTTCGCAACCAGCTTCTCGATCCTGGGCCTGAACGAAAGGATCCTGTCCAGCTCTTCCTCAAAGAGGATACCCTGTACAATGGCCTGCTTTCTCTTCTGGTAAAGATATTCTTCCAACCCTTCTATCATCCCGAAGAACGCGGTTTCCGCCGTATTCGGGATATAGGAAAAAATGGTATTCTCCAGGTCGTAGTTGATCTCCTCCAGGATCTTGGGGATCAGCAGTTTACCCAGCATCTTCCGTTCATTATAGATGTCCGGATCGGTAGCCCTGGAAAAATAGATCCGCTCGAAAGAGCAGGGGCGCTTTTCCCGCTGGGGTAAAACGGGCACTTCGGAGTACCCGCCGTATTTGTCTATGATGAGCGCGCTTCCCGGCGTCAGCTCACGGATTTCATCGAAATCAACGTTAAATGCCGCTTTAATTGCCTGCTTTTCAGAAGCCACAACCACTACCTCGTCGTCGGCATGATAGAACGCAGGGCGTATCCCCGACGGGTCCCTTATCACGAACGATGCCCCATGTCCCAATAAGCCTGACATCACATACCCGCCGTCGAAATCGCGGCAGGACCGGTGCAGCACCCGCTGGATATCGATATTGTCCTCGATAACATCCGACAAGGTCGGGTTCTCGAAAATTCCTTTAAAACGATCGAAGACACGCTGGTTTTCCTCATCCAGGAAATGTCCTATCTTCTCCATTACCGTTACCGTATCGACCGTATCTTTCGGATGCTGCCCGAGCGAGACCAGCTTATTGAAAAGCTGGTCGACGTTGGTCATATTGAAATTACCGGCCATCACGAGGTTCCTGCTTCTCCAGTTGCTTTGCCGCAGCATCGGATGACAGTTCTCGATTTCATTGGCGCCGTGAGTACCGTATCGCAGGTGCCCCAGCCATACTTCCCCGGTGAACGCCACGTTCTCCTGGAGCCAGCGGGCATCAAAAATCTTCCCCTTATTCCCCTTAAGCGCCTTACGGAACTTCTTATGGACTTTCTTGAAAATATCGTTGGTAGGTTGCGGACCGACCGAGCGGTACCGGCTTATGTAGCGTTTGCCAGGGGGCACTTCTATTTTGATGTTGGCTATGCCTGCTCCGTCCTGCCCCCGGTTTACCTGCTTTTCCATCATCAGGGAAAGCTTGTATGCCGCGTAGAGTGGCGTCTGGTACTTATCAATGAAGTATTGATAAGGTTTGCGCAATCGGATCAGCGCGATTCCGCATTCATGCTTAATAGCATCGCTCATGGTTAACGCGTACTAGTTTGTACTGCTATTTTTAAGTATGACAGATTAGATCCGCCACATATGTAACGAATAAATGAAGAACCTGTTATGTTTTCTTTTAGTTCGTTAATGCGACTGTAAAGTTACGAATATTGAAAGCAAAGAATTGTTATAAACCGAAGGAATGTTTCAGGGCCTGCAGCGGACCGTTGCCGGTGCGGAAAGATCAAGACAATTTATCTGCTGCTTCCTGCTCTGCGGGGCAAGCCGGAGACAAAAAAGACAAAAACCAAACAAAAGCAGACAATTCATCCAAAAAGCCGCGGGTTTGCAAATTAATCATCTGGAATAGTCACTTTTTAGGTTCGAAATGGCTACTTTTGCAACCATATAATAATCAGCCATATACAAACAAAAATCAGATGTCAGTTGCCACCGAATACCTGCCTTATAAGGTTAAAGATATTTCGCTCGCCGATTGGGGGCGCAAAGAAATCACGTTAGCCGAAGCCGAAATGCCCGGCCTGATGGCGATCCGCGCCGAATACGGCCCCTCTCAGCCGCTCAGGGGAGCCAGGATCGCCGGATGCCTCCATATGACCATACAAACGGCCGTACTCATCGAAACGCTTACAGCCCTTGGAGCGGAAGTAACCTGGTCGTCCTGTAACATCTTTTCCACACAGGACCACGCTGCCGCTGCGATCGCCGCAGCCGGCATACCCGTTTATGCCTGGAAAGGCATGAATGCCGAAGAATTCGACTGGTGTATCGAGCAGACGCTCTGGTTTGGCGAGGAACGCAAGCCGCTTAACATGATCCTGGACGACGGCGGCGACCTGACCAATATGGTCTTTGACGTATATCCCGAGCTGATCCCAGGGATCAAAGGACTTTCAGAAGAAACCACCACCGGCGTTCACCGTCTTTACGAACGTCAGAAAAAAGGGACGTTATTCCTCCCGGCTATCAACGTCAATGACTCTGTCACCAAATCCAAATTCGACAATAAATACGGCTGCCGGGAATCTCTCGTAGATGCGATCAGGAGAGCGACCGACCTCATGCTGGCCGGTAAGGTAGCGGTAGTGGCCGGTTATGGCGATGTAGGAAAAGGCTCTGCCGAATCGCTGCGGGGCGCTGGGTGCAGGGTGCTGGTCACCGAGATCGATCCTATCTGCGCGCTGCAGGCTGCTATGGACGGCTATGAGGTCGTTACCCTGGATGAAGCTGCCCCCCGCGCCAATATCTTCGTGACCGCTACCGGCAACAAGCGCATCATCACTGAACGTCATTTCAGGAAGATGCGGGATAAGGCCGTGGTTTGCAACATCGGCCATTTCGACAACGAGATCGACATGGCCTGGCTTAATGCCAGCTACGGCCATACCAAAAACCAGGTAAAACCCCAGGTCGATCTGTATAACGTGGAAGGCAAGGAAATTATCATATTGGCGGAAGGCCGTCTCGTTAACCTGGGCTGCGCAATGGGGCACCCGTCGTTCGTGATGTCGTGCTCTTTTTCCAACCAGACGCTGGCCCAGATCGAGCTCTGGAACCATTCAGAAAAATATGAAAAAAAGGTATATGTACTTCCCAAGCTCCTCGATGAAAAGGTAGCAGCCCTGCACCTTTCACACGTAGGCGCCAGGCTGGAAGTGCTGGAGGCTGACCAGGCCGAGTACATAGGAGTAAGCGTGGAAGGGCCGTTCAAGCCCGAGACTTACCGTTACTAGTCCCGGTACACCCCGTTGAAAGGCTGATGCATCCGACAGGTGCGTCAGCCTTTTTTTATGGAAAATAAATCCCGGTCGTTTCTTTAGTCTCGCTTCCGATATTCCTAATTTTGCTCTTATGTATAAATTGCTGGTTCTCCCCATATTATTCAGGATGGATGCGGAAAAAGCACATGGTTTTGTAACCGGGCTTCTGCATTTTTTATTCCGGCTGCCTTTCGTAAAAGCTTTATTCCGGAAAACGTACACCTTCGAACACCCGTCGCTGGAAGTCAAAGTCGCGGGCCTTACTTTCAAAAATCCCATCGGCCTGGCTGCAGGGTTTGACAAAAATGCCGAGATGGTCGACATCATGGAAACGCTCGGTTTCGGATACGTCGAAATCGGTACGGTTACGCCCCGTCCGCAGCCGGGCAATGATAAGCCCAGGCTTTTCCGTCTGAAGAAGGACAAGGCCCTCATTAACCGCATGGGCTTCAATAACCGCGGAGCGGGAGTTGCCGCAGGAAGGCTCCGGTACAGGAAATCATCTATCCTGGTAGGAGGAAACATCGGCAAGAATAAAGACACACCTAACGAAAAAGCGCTGGATGACTACCTGGCGTGCTTCAGAGAGCTCTACGACTTTGTCGACTATTTCGTGGTCAACGTAAGCTCTCCCAATACCCCCGGACTGCGCGAGCTGCAGGAAAAAGCGCCGCTGAAAGAGCTCCTTTCGGCAATTCAGAAGCTGAATTCCGAAAAAGTGTTAAGCCGGCCCGTATTCCTGAAAATAGCGCCGGACCTGACCACCGCACAGCTCGACGACATCATCGAGATCGTCACGGAAACCGGTATTGCCGGCGTCATTGCCACCAACACCACTATTTCGAGAGCAGGACTCGCGACTCCTGAGCCG
>MEDT01000242.1 GCA_001724175.1 Cytophagaceae bacterium SCN 52-12
GCCCATCAGCCGCGTGCTCACGCCCCAGGAAGTTCCCCAGACATGCTCCAGCTTACCCTCCTTGTTTTGAAAAGTGACGTCAAATGCTTTGGCGAAATTTTGCCCCAGGAAATGGGATGTACCGGCCTGGAGAGCTTTACCATCCTGCATGAGCGCCTCGATGCAGTAAGTTTCGACCGCACCGGCAAATCTTTCATTGGGCGTCTTTACGCCTTTCAGCACCGGGAGGGCCATCCACTCTTCTGCGAAGTCAGCATAAACATCCAGCATCTGCTCAGCTTCTGCAACGGCTTCTTCCTGTGTGGCGTGTGCGGTATGGCCTTCCTGCCAGAGAAACTCAGCGGTACGGAGAAAGAGCCGGGTCCTCATTTCCCATCTCACCACGTTAGCCCATTGGTTGATCAGGAGCGGCAGGTCGCGGTAGGACTGGATCCAGTTCTTGTAGGTGCTCCAGATCACCGTCTCGGATGTCGGCCTGACGATAAGCTCTTCTTCCAGCTTTGCATCCGGATCGACTATAACGCCGCTTCCGTCGGAGGCGCTTTTCAGGCGATAATGAGTGACCACGGCACATTCTTTCGCGAACCCTTCCACATGGCTGGCCTCTTTGCTAAGATAGGACTTGGGAATGAAAAGCGGGAAATATGCATTCGTATGACCGGTTTCCTTAAACATGTCGTCGAGCGCCCTTTGCATATTTTCCCATATGGTATATCCATACGGCTTGATAACCATACACCCTCTGACGGCGGAATTCTCCGCCAGATTGGCACGCTTTACCAGTTCGTTATACCAGTCAGAGTAGTTTTCACCGCGTGTAGGCAAAGCTTTGCTCATTGTATGCTGCTTGTAATTTTAATGGTCGAAAAGTAAAAAAACTCCCGGTCCCGTCAACAGCGGGAAGAGAAGGTTGCAAAGATAGTTTTTTATGTTATATTTGTAGGAAGTATTCCGAAAGACAAAACTTTGCCGATCCAGAACGCCCGGCTTTCGGTTTGCCCGGGCGGATGCGAAATTAAAGTTGATGCTTTAAACCTTTTGGGTCTTTCAGGAGTCTATAGAATATAGCTAAGATAAAAGTGTTATGCTTTGATCCGAAGCTTTTTACAGGGTATACAAAATAAACGGATAGTGCCATGACAATGAGATCTTTTAAATACCTTTCGGTTGCCATGCTGTTTGCTGTAAGTAGCTGTACTTATAACCAGTATACTATGACAGACGGAGGTTATGACGATTTGTACGGAGGCAGGTACGATGATGCAGTCGTGGCAGGTAATCGCGCTGCGCTGCCGACGGACAATACCAACCCTGACTACCAGGGAGATGTCGAGAATGCCGGCGGGACAGATCAGTATTACGACGAGAATTATATTACAGCGAGGAATATCCAGCGCAACGTGTCCAACCAGGTAGGCTATAACTCAGGGTTTGCCGATGGGTATTTTGCCGGAAGAAACGCCGGTTTCTATAATAGCTTCTACGGCGGTATGTACCCGACATGGGGATATTCCGGATTCAATATCGGCTTCCGGATGGGGATGGGCAGCATGATCAGCCTGGGCTACAGCCCCTTCGGATGGAACAGGTGGAACCGTTGGGGAAGTTTCTATGATCCTTATTGGGATGCGATGGCCTGGGGAGACCCTTTCATGTACGGCGGTTACGGATATTATAGTGGTTTTGGCTACCCTTATTACGGTGGCCTTGGTTACGGGATGTACGGATACAATCCTTATCGCTGGTCCAACTACTATCCTATCATAGTCAACAACAACTATGGTGAATCAGGAACCAGAACCCGTAATTACGGACCCCGTACCAGCGGCAGCGCCGTATCCCGGACTGCTTCATCCGGCTCCCTCAGAAATCCGGGCACAACGCCGGTAGCCCGCTCCGGCGCACGTACCAGTACCAGCCGGGGTAACGCCGCCGCTTCCCGCGACGGTTACTACACCAGGCCCCGGTCGGCCGTATCTGGTTCTAACCGGGATGCTGTCGGGAACAGCAACAGCAGGGTTTCAGGAGCAAGGGCAGGAACGGCATCAGGCAACTATTACTATGCCAATCCTAATTCTAACAGGAGCAGCGTAGGAGGCTCGAGCAGCGCACGTATGAGGAGCAATTCCACCTATCGTGCATCGGAAAGCGGACGTTCTTCGTCTTCCGGGTACTATAGTGCGCCGTCCAGGAGCAACAACACTTACTCCGCTCCTTCCAGGAGCTACAGCGCACCGTCGTCTACACCTTCGAGAAGCTATAGCACGCCTTCCAGGAGCTACAGCGCTCCTTCGTCAGCGCCCTCGAGAAGCTATAGCGCTCCCTCGTCAGGCGGCGGAGGCCGTTCCTCTGGCGGTGGCGGAGGCCGTGGACCAAGATAATTTGAATTCTGTTTTCAGCTTAGAATTACCCTTCAAAAAGTCATATTTTGAGGGGTAATTCGTTTATAAATATGAACAGCAGGTTTTAGAATCTCTATCAACAGGAATCAGATGTTTAGAAAGCAGATCTTCAGTTTTATATTATGTGCGGTGGCAGGAGGCTCAGGCTTTGTCAGCGCTCAGTACCAGGAAAATGCACTGAGGTTTTCAGAAATAAATGTAAATGGTACTGCCAGGTTTCAGGGATTGGGCGGCGGACACGCTGCATTGGGCGGCGATGCCTCAGCCATAACGGCGAATCCGGCGGGGCTTGGGTTTTATACCAGGTCCGAGATAACGATAACACCCGGATTTGAAGCAAATAAGTCCGACAGCAGGTTTCTTTCGACAGCCGTCAATGAATCTAAAAATGGTTTTTTTGTCGGGAATGCCTCGCTGGTGATCGCGAACCGGAACGAAGGATTCCGTCAGTCGAAGTGGCGGGGGACCGCAATGGGCGTATCGTATAACCGCCAGCAAATGTTTAACAGGAGTTACGGGTATAACGGAACTTCCACGAACAAGAGGTTTATAGATAATATTGTAGACCGGGCAAATACTTTTACTGACGATGAGCTTGACCAGGGATACGGGGAAGATCCGGCGACGAATGAGATCTATCTCGACTATCTCGAAGGATTGTATTTTCACCTATACACTTTTGATCCGGTAAATGACCAGCCTAACGCGGCATTCGTGCCTGTAGAAACCGGGCCGGTGGTACCATCCGGGTATGTGGATTATTCCGGCGGTCATTCGCAATGGACCTTCTCATATGCGGGTAATTATGACAACAAGCTGTATGTGGGCGGAGCGATCGGTTTCAACCGGATCTCACATAGTACCAACCGTGTTATAGATGAAAGATATACCACCGGGCAGGTGTTCAGAAGCACGCGCTATGAAGAGTGGGCCGACATGTCGGGAAATGGGTTTAACCTGACTCTGGGCGCGATATACAAAGTTACGCCGGATGTTCAGCTGGGCCTCAATATGGCGACTCCTACCTTTATGCGGTTAAGAAGATCGCTGTACGAAAAGGCTTCTGTAGAATTGGTTACTCCGGATGATCTTCCTACGGCCGGCCGGACAAATCCATGGGATTTTGACTATTCGCAGGTAGGACCTTTCAGAGCTTCTTTGGGTGGCACATGGTTTTTTCCCGGGCAGTTTGGCTTTGTCACTGCTTCTGCCGATTTCGTAGGATACAAAGGAATGAGTATACGTCATAACCGCGAACAGGACGGTGACTGGAATAACCTCGACGGCTGGTTCAGGAATGTCGTGAACCCCAAATTAGGGGTAGAGATCCGGTACCAGACCTTCCGGGCCAGAGCCGGGCTAGCTTATTTTATGGATCCTTATAAGAGTAAGCTGATCGATCTGGCCGAAGACCGCATAAGCTACTCGGGAGGGCTCGGCTACAAAGGCAAGAGATTTTTTGCCGATGCCTCATTGGTATATGGAACCCAGAAGTCTGCCTACCTGCTGTTTGCAGGATCAGATGCCGGAAGGGTTACATTTAATGATCTCTCCGGCCTGCTGACATTGGGCTTTAATTTTTAATTACCGGCTTGATGAAGGCGCTCATCGTTTGTACCAGCACAGATACCTTTCCGGTAAAAGGCACCAAAACAGGAGCCTGGGTTAGTGAGCTGGTCCATTTTTGCGATGTAGTGGCGAGGAAACGGGTCGAGACGGATATAGCAAGTCCCCGCGGCGGGGAAATTCCGATCGACCCGAGAAGCCTGGATTCGAAAGACGAGATCATAAAGAAGTACCTGCAGGACGAGGAGTTTACGGAACGGATTAAAAATACGCTTGTGCTGGATGCCGTTGATCCTTTTGCATACCGGATCGTTTACCTGGTCGGCGGGCATGGCGCAATGTGGGATTTCCCGGATAACGAGAAGTTACAACAGGTCGTTGCGTCAATTTATCAGCACTACGGCACGATAACAGCTGTCGGGCATGGCGTAAGCGGTCTGCTCAACATCAGGCTGGCCGACGGTTCCTGGTTTGTGAAGGACCGCTACCTGACGGGCTTTTCAAATATGGAGGAAAAACTCGCCAGCTTTTCGAGCGAGACCCCCTTTTACCTCGAGGACAAATTGCTGGAAAAAGGAGCCCATTTTACAAAAACGATGATCCCTTTTACGGAGCACATTGAAATGGACGAAAGAATCATCACAGGTCAGAATCCCGGATCTGCCCGCAAGGTCGCCCAGAAGCTGATAGAAGAGCTTTGGGAAAAATAAAATCAGCGTTCTCCTATTGACCTGGCTTCGAAATATTCCCTGAAAGTCGGCAATACCTGGTCCTTTTCAGACACGATAGGATTTGAAATTCCCCATTCTATTGCCAGCTGCGGGTCGTTCCAGAGGATGCCTCCTTCGGAAGCTTTATCATACACGTTCGTGCATTTGTAGGTAAAAATGGAGTCTTCCAGCGCGACGAAGCCGTGCGCGAACCCCTCAGGGATATAAGCCATATTATGACGTTCGCCGTCCAGTTCGAACACCTCATATTTTCCGAAAGTCGGCGATTCGGGCCGGATATCTACCGCTACGTCCAGAACCAGGCCTTTTACTACTCTCACCAGCTTACCCTGCGCGAACGGACCAGTCTGAAAATGGAGGCCACGC
>MEDT01000243.1 GCA_001724175.1 Cytophagaceae bacterium SCN 52-12
TGACATCCTCGAGCTGCTCCGACTTATCCTTAAAGGAATGCGCGTTGGCCAGCATGGGGTAAGGCGTGAAGCAATTGAGATACCAGGCCAGCTCGGTATGGGCAGGCACTCTCGACTGCCGCCGGAAAACATTCGATTCCGCGTCAAAGCCGAAAGCCAGCCAGGTGGCGGCTATGGCCCTTACATATTCTTCCCTTGTCGCCCCGTCCTTCAGGGTAGTCAGCGAATGAAGGTCCGCAATAAAATAAAAAGACTCGTTTCTCGCGTCTTTCGAAAACTCGATCGCCGGCAAAATAGCCCCTAAAATATTCCCCAGGTGAGGGCGGCCGCTACTTTGGATCCCGGTCAGAACTCTTGCCATACAGGTTGCGTTAAAATATTAGCCGGCTCGCAGCCGGTCTGTTGTATCAATAAATCCGGACTTCAAATTATCCGTCCGTGTTCAGGGAACGGAGTGCAAAAATCGGTAAATTGAGAGACTTTTTCAGTCTGTTTAAGTAAATAAACACCAAATCAGCTCAGGTTAAAGATGTTAGACGCTTCCACACTTCAATTTTTAAAGGATCTGGCCGAAAATAATAACAAGGAATGGTTCAGCGCGAACCGCAGCCGCTACGACGCCGCAAAGAAAGACCTCGAACAACTCGTTGAAAAGCTGCTCGCCGAAGTCGGGCGTTTCGAAGATCTCGGGAATACGAAAGTGAAAGACTGTATTTTCAGGATCAACCGGGATATCAGGTTTTCGAAAAACAAGGCGCCTTATAAAAACCACCTGGCGGCAGGGATCGGGCCGGGCGGCAGGAACTCCGGAAGGATCGACTATTACATCCATTTCCAGCCCGGAGGCGAATCGTTCCTCGGGGGCGGCATGTGGGAGGCGACACCTGCGCAGCTGACCAAATACCGGCAGGAGGTCGACTACAACGCCCATCAGCTCAAAAGCATCATCAACAACCCTGAATTCAGGGCTTTCTTCCCGCATGTATGGGGAGAAACCCTGAAAACGGCTCCCAAAGGCTACGCCAAAGACCACCCGGAAATAGAGCTGCTGCAAAGGAAGCAGCTGTTCTTCATGCATAAGTTTTCAGACAAGGAAGTGACTTCCCCCGGATTCGCAGACAACATCCTGGAAGGGATAAAACTGCTCAAGCCTTACACCGACTTTCTTAACTATATCTTCTTTGACGAGGAAGAAGATGATTAATACCGGGGCTCCGACATTCAACACTCTCAATTCATAATTCAGAAATGCAGTTTTCCCACCTTCATTGCCACACCCAGTTCTCCCTGCTCGACGGGGCGGCCGATATCAAAAAGCTTTTCAAGAAGGCGAAACAGGACAATATGCCCGCGGTAGCCATTACCGATCATGGCAATATGTTCGGTGTATTCGAATTCGTGGCGGAAGGACACAAGCAGGGGATCAAGCCTATCGTCGGGTGTGAATTCTACGTGGTGGAGGACATGACCAGGAAGCAGTTCACAAAAGAGCAGAAAGACATCAGGTACCACCAGCTGCTGCTTGCCAAAAATGCCGAAGGATATAAGAACCTCGTCAAGCTCTGCTCCCTCGGCTTCATGGACGGGATGTACGGCAAATACCCCCGGATCGACAAGGATAAGATCGTCAGGCATCATAAAGGCCTGATCGCCACCACCTGCTGCATAGGAGCGCAGGTGCCTAAGACGATCCTCAAAAAAGGGGAAGCGGAAGGTGAAAAAGAATTCAGGTGGTGGCTGGATCTCTTCGGCGAAGACTATTATGTAGAGCTGCAGCGCCACGATATCAGGGAGCAGCTCCAGGTAAACGAGGTATTGCTGCGTTTCGCAAAAAAATACAACGTGAAGGTCATCTGCTCCAACGACTCGCATTACGTCGACCAGGAGGACTGGAACGCTCACGACATCCTGCTCTGCATCAACACAGGCGATAAGAAAAGCACGCCTTCGGCAAAAGATTTCGACGACGAAGGCGGGATCCCGAAAGGCAGCAGGTTTGCGTTCTACAACGACCAGTTCTACTTCAAGACTACCGGCGAAATGCTGGACTTGTTCAAGGACATACCGGAGTCGCTCGACAACACGAACGAGATTGTCGACAAGGTAGAATTGCTGCAGCTGAAAAAGGACATCCTGCTCCCCAACTTCCCTATTCCCGACGAATTCAAAATCCATACGCTCTCTGAGGTAGTAGGCAACAAGGAGCTGCCGGCCGACGTGCTCAACCAATGGGAATACCTCAGGCACATTACTTTCGAAGGCGCCCGGCAAAAATACGGCACCATAGAGCCCCACGTCGAGGAGCGGATCAACTTCGAGCTTCAGACCATCAGGAGCATGGGTTTCCCCGGCTACTTCCTTATCGTAGCCGATTTTATAAAGGCCGGCCGTGAGATGGGCGTATTCATAGGCCCGGGCAGGGGCTCCGCCGCCGGATCGGTGGTGGCTTATTGCACAGGGATCACCAATATAGACCCGGTCAAATACGATCTCCTGTTCGAGCGTTTCCTCAATCCCGAAAGGATATCGATGCCCGATATCGATACCGATTTCGATGACGAAGGGCGGCAAAAGGTGATTGACTACGTGGTCAAAAAATATGGCTATAACCAGGTCGCCCAGATCGTTACCTACGGCACGATGGCGGCTAAATCGTCTATTAAAGACGTAGCCAGGGTGATGGACCTCCCCCTTCCCGAGGCCAATGCGCTTGCCAAGCTGGTGCCTGACAAGCCTACCTACGGCATGACGCTCCAGCGTATTTTCCATGCTCCGCTCGAAGGCGACGGTAGTCTTACCAGGAAGGAGGGGATCAGTCCCGACGAGCTGGAGAACGTAAAGAAAATGAGGGCTATTGCTGCCGGCTCCGACCTGTCGGCGCAAGTATTGCAGGAAGCCCAAAGGCTTGAAGGCACCGTCCGCAACACCGGTATCCCCGCCGCAGGGATCATCATAGCCCCTTCCGACCTTACGGAGATCATTCCTGTGAGCACTTCGAAAGACTCCGATTTCCTGATCACCCAATACCAGGGAAAAGTGATCGAAGACGCCGGGGTTATCAAGATGGACTTCCTCGGGCTCCGCAACCTGACCATCATCAAGGAAGCGCTCCGCCTGATCAAGCAGAATCATAACGAAGACATCGACATCGACGGTATCCCGCTCGATGACCAGAAGGTCTTCGAGCTTTTCCAGCGCGGCGAGACCAACGCGATCTTCCAGTTCGAATCCGACGGTATGAAGAAGTACATGCGCGACCTGAAGCCCGACCGTTTCGAGGACCTTATCGCCATGAACGCGCTGTACCGGCCGGGCCCGATCGCCTACATACCCAACTTCATCAACAGGAAGCATGGCCGGGAGGAGATCTCCTACGACCTGGCCGATATGGAAGAGTACCTGGCCGACACTTACGGTATCACGGTCTACCAGGAGCAGGTGATGCTCCTTTCCCAGAAGCTGGCCGGCTTTACAAAAGGCATGGCCGATACGCTCCGGAAGGCGATGGGGAAAAAGCAGATCGAGGTGCTGAACAAGCTGAAGAGCGCGTTCATGGACGGTGGAAAGGAAAGAGGGCATGACGCCAAAAAGCTCGAGAAGGTCTGGACCGACTGGGAGGCATTCGCTTCCTATGCGTTCAACAAGTCGCACTCGACCTGCTACGCCTTCGTGGCCTACCAGACCGCCTACCTGAAGTCGCATTTCACCGCCGAATACATGTCGGCGGTACTGACCAGCTCGCTCGGCAACATCGAGAAGATCACCTTCTTTATGGAGGAATGCAAAAACCTGTCCCTGCCTGTATTAGGCCCGGATATCAACGAATCGGACAGGCAGTTCAACGTCAACAGCAAGGGAGAGATCAGGTTTGGGCTGGGAGGCATAAAGGGTACCGGCGACGCAGCCGTCGAAAGCATCATCGAGGAAAGAAATAAAAACGGGGTTTATAAAGACATCTTTGATTTTATCACGAGAGTCAACCTGAGAACGGTCAATAAGAAAACCCTGGAAAGTCTCGCGTATGCAGGCGCTTTCGATTGTTACGAAGACCTTCACAGGGCTCAATTCTTCGAAACCACCGACGACGACAACACGTCGTTTATAGAAAAGCTGATCCGCTATGCCAACAACTATCACAACAGCAAGTCGTCGGCGCAGGTTTCGCTGTTCGGCGGCCCCGGCGGGAACGACGACGATATGCTCCCCAAGCCGAAGGCGCCGTCTGTCGAACCCTGGAGCGATATCAACAAGCTTCGCTACGAGCAGGACGTGGTAGGGTTTTATATTTCAGGCCACCCGCTCGACAGCTTCCGGCTCGAGCTCGAAACCTTCTGCAGCTGCACGCTCGACAAGGTGCTGGAGGTACCGGAAGACCGTAAATCCCCTCTTTACTTCGGCAAGGAGATCAATGTGGCGGGTATTGTCAGCAGCGTGATCGACAAAACTATGAAAAACGGCAACCCGATGCGCATCTTCAAAATTGAAGACTACAGCGGAGGCATCGAAATGCTGCTCATGGGCGAAGAGTTTGTGAAGTTCGGCAACTATATCGAAACCGGGCGCTTTCTCTATGTCAAAGGCAAGGTGCAGAACCGGTGGCGGAATGAGGACCAGTTTGAGTTCAAACCCCTGAGTATCTCTCTCCTCACCGAGCTGCGCGACAAGATGTGCAAGCAGGTCAGCATCAGGATGACGCTCGACCAGGTCAATCCTTCTTTTGTAGAGGAGCTGTACCAGACCTTTGAAAGCCATCCCGGGAAATGCAGGCTGATGCTTTACGTAGCCGACCCTGAAAGCCGCATGGAAGTACAGATGATGTCGAAAGTCTTCAGCGTTTCCCCGGATAATTCGCTTTTAAAATCGCTTGAAGAGGATTATGGGGTGAGGGTGTCGCTGAATTAGGCTCTATACCGAAAACTCCATCTCAAAACGTGCGCCTCCCGTTTCCGGATCATTCTGAAAGCTGTATACCGCGTAGAGCTGCTCCGCCTGGATGCGTATGAGCTGCATGCCGAAAGAGGAGCCCGACCGGGCGTCCTTTAACCGGAAGTTACTACCGTTATCCGACACTTTAAGAAAAACCTTTTGNACCGGAAGTTACTACCGTTATCCGACACTTTAAGAAAAACCTTTTGATCTTTCTTGCCGAGCTCTATCCGCAGGAAAGGCGAAGAGTGCCCCGGGAATGCATATTTGCAGGCATTGGTAATCAGCTCGTTGAGGATCAGAGCCAGCGAAAGCGCAGCCTCCGCCTTTATTTCTGCCGGCGCCAGGTAAACCTCCCGCGCGACCCTGCCGTAACCGCACGCATCCAAAGCCAGCTTTATCAGTTCCCTTCCATAGCCGGAGAAGTCAACCGCGCTGTGGTTCTCACCTTCTCTACGGGAGTAAAGCTTCTTTTGCAGAAGCGCAATAGCCTGAAGTCTCAGCCTGCTTTCTTCAATAGCAGCCAGTGCAGCTGCATCTTTAATTTCGTATGACTGCAGCGAAAGCAGGTTGGAAGCCATCTGGAGATGGTTCTTCATCCGGTGGCTCTGCTCCTCCGCCAGCCTGGCATTCTGAATACTCAGCCGGCGATTCATCCGGTACATCCGGTAATAAAAGAAAACCGCTAGTACCGACGCTGCTATAATTACAACCAGGATGACGTTGACTACCTGCTGAAGCCTATAGCTTTTCACCAGCAGCGCCGCCCTTTCCTGTTCCAGCATCAGTTCTTCTTGTGTCTGATCCGCTTTCATCTCCTGGTTCAGCTTTTCAAGTGTTTTGGAACGGTCTGCTAAAAATTGCTCCCTCTCCGTCTCTCTTATTTTCTCCGAGTAGTCAAGCGCGCGGCGCAGGTTCCCGGATTTCCTGTAATAGTCCTTCCATCCTTCCAGGATCAGCATGTATATCGTAAAATCGTTTATCGCATTCGCCTCGTAATATTTTTCCGATTCTTCCAGCCACTGCCTGCCATTCGCCAGGTTGTCAAATTTCAGATAAGCCGTAGCGAGGTAAGCCCCGGCCTTCACGCCAGAAAACAACTGGGCTTCTCTCCTGTTCAAATCCACTGATTTCTGCAAATACCCGATCGACTCCCGCTCGTCATTTTTTAATCTGAGAACACCCAGTTTTAACAGCGCTTCAGCCAGACCCTGCTGATTTTTCGCTTCAGCAGCCAGTTCATGGATCCTTTGATAGTAGTACATGCTGCTATCATAGAGTTTGCTGTTCCCCCGCCGGTCCGACTCCCATATCCCCTCGTATACCATCCCCATAGCCGCGCAGGCAGGACCCATTCTTTCTGAGTCATTTAGCAGCAGCGCCAGCCCGACCGCCCGCTTTGCATAATTCATCGCTTCCGGAAAATGCTCCTGCGAAACTTCATTTTCGCTCAGGCGGGTAAGCAGCCTCGCCATCTTCGATGAATCTTTTAACATCTCCTGGATTCGCAGGGACGACAAAAAATATCGCTGGGAGGAACGGTAATCTCCTGCCATCGCATATACCTTCCCGTAGAGATAAAAGGCTTCTGCCATAAGGGAAGAATCGCCGGTAGCCAGCGCCCGGGCTTCCGTATCCTGGGCATACGTCAGTTTTTCCTGGTTAAGAGGGAAAGTCGGATCATGCTGGGACCATAATTCCGGGCAACAAAGTAATATTACTGTAACTATTGACAGCAACCGGCTTATGAAAATAACCGGTCGCCCTGATAATATCCATCCGTTATAATGCAGCCTCTTCAGCGCTTTTAGACCTGGTTTTAACGACATGAAGTTTTTCAATCAGCAGCTTCCTGGCTTTTGCCGACAAGCTTACAATTTGTGTTTTGCTACCAGCCTGCAGCTCTACTTCATTGCCTTTGATCACCTTGATATACTGGTGATTGATAATGAAGGACGGCGGCAAGGATACCAGCAGCGGATGTGTAAAAAATCTGGATATATCGCCCAGGTGCGTCCCGATGACATAAGGGGTGTCGGCGGTTGAAACCGTATGTACAATGACTTTGCCCCTGTTGGCCTGGACATATAAGAGCTCTTCAAAACGTATCTGCTTATAGTCTCCGTTGACATGCAGGTAAACGCTGTCCGGGAACTGGCGATGGTGCCCATTTACTTTGTTCTCCCCAAAACGATCCTGGATAAACCTGATCTGGATCAGGAGCTGCTCCTTATCATAGGGCTTTTTAATATAGCCATATGACTGGGTCAATGCTGCTTCAGCCGGGGGAGACTCCCTGCCGGTAAGGAACAAAAAAGGAATATGAAGGAACTCACCGATCCAGTTGGCCAGCTCGATGCCATCCATATTTTTATCACCTCCGAGGGAAATGTCGAGTATAGCGAATTCGGGAGGGTTCTTCC
>MEDT01000244.1 GCA_001724175.1 Cytophagaceae bacterium SCN 52-12
AGGTTGGTTTCTTTAAATCCGGCCCTGGCCGCTTTTAAGTGAAGGACGTTTTCAAGCCCCTTGGCTTTTTGGGCCAAAATGTCCCGGCTTCCTTTATCGACACTTTTTACCGAGGCTGGAAAAATCAGGTTACTGGTTTTATGAGTCGCCACCTGAAGAGGTAGCGATACAATGTCGGTTACGTGCTGAGCCAATAGGCCATCAGCCAGAAACAGTATACTTAAAATCACTCCTATCACACGTTTCATACAGCACAGTGGTTATGTTAAAAGAATTTTAGTGGATGACTGGATGGAACCTCTGACTAAACCTGGATCTGTTTGTCGTCCCGGAGCAGCACCTGATACCCTGCTTTCACCGTCACCCGGATGAGTTTGACTTTTCGAGAGAGCAGGTTTCTTGAAAGCTCGATACCCGCAGCGGTCGCCTGAGCGCCGATACTCCGATCAAAAGTGGACAGGCCGACAGACTGTATGGCCCTGTCGCCGGATTGCTTGGCAGCATCCCGTGTAATCGCTCCCGGGATGTGAATCCCGTCAAGTCCGTCTAAATCGAACACCCGCAGGGCAACCGGAAATAGCGTTTGCCCGTACCGGATATTTTTGATCTGGATTTGAAGCCGCTCGCCATTTAAGACGGCGATGCCATACACCAACTCATCTTTGGGAATCAGGACTCCGGCAATGAAAACCTCATGGGTGAGCCGGAGCTTGACCGTAGACCCTGCCACGATTTCCTGGGTTTCATGCACCACTGCTTCAATCAAATTGACAGGTGGTTGGGAAGTAAATTCATCATCCAACCCGTAAAAGCCAACGGTTTCATAAGGAGGGCTTTCGAGAGATGTGGGCAATTCTGTTTCGCAGGCCATACAGGAGATCGGGATTTGCGGATCTATCGCGGTGACGGCAAATACTTTTTCTCTTTCCAGACGGGATTGTTCGGCTAGTCGATCTTCTACGCGTTCCGGGTACTGGATATCCAGGACTTTTTCCAGCATTTGATCCAGTTGCGCCATTTCCGGATCGGACACACTGGAAGGAGCATGAATGGATTCTACCAGTTTTTCCAGCCGGTCAAGATCAGTGGCAGCAGGAGTTTGTTTCTCTAATTCACTCGTGAGATCAGGCGCAGTGACAAGGGGTGGAGTTTCCTGTTTGGCGGCCAGCACCGTTTTTAGCTCTTCCAGCTTTTGATTGATCTGAGCTTCTGCCTGATGGCCTTGATCGAGGGGCTGTTTCTTCTCAGGAAGACCCAGCAGCCTGCTTTCCTGGGCAAATGACTGTCCGGTAATCTGACCGGAATAGTAGGGATCCGCTCGCTGAAGCTCGCGTAACGCCGCTGAATCCCGGTCGGCTTTCTCATAGAAAGCCAGCTTATCGGAAGGGCCATCCCTTAAAAACGGTTCGGGTAGGGATGCATTGAAACCGGCCCCTTCCGTCTGGACAATGGCTTGATCGGCGCTTCCACCGCCGAGTATCCAGAAGATAAAAGTGACACAAGGGATCACCAGCAACGGCAGCACCGTGTAAAGACGCCTTTCGCGCCGAAAAGAAATGGAATGCGTGTTCATGGTTGTTGGTTTGTTTGAGGTAATAAGAATTCTCTTTGATTGCATAGAAGAATCTGTTTTAAACTATCGGCAAAGCCAGGATGGACAAGGAGAAACTCGTTATAACAGGGCGAGCAGATCCGCTTTAAACTGTCAAGGCTTTCTTGCGCCTTTAGAAGCTTGTCGTATTCGTCCCGGCTGAGACGGCTGGGAAGATCATTGCCTTTAGCGACAGTACCGGGTTGAATTCCGGTAATGGAAAGGGCTTGCTGACTTTGGCTTCGTATTCCGTCGCGGATCAATAGAGCTGAATACGTCGCCACACTGACAAAGAATACGACTCCGATCACGATCCTGGCAATAGCAGGCAAACGGTTGTATCCCGTTTCTAATCCTCCGGTAAGCATGCGTGCCCAGCCTGGCGGCCTTTCGTTTGAATTTGTTTTTATTTTCATGGCTGCTCACCTGTTTACTACTTTGACATCCCGGTTATCCACTGTTTTCCACTGCTCGATGAGAAACCCGTGGGGGTTGTTTTCAGAGCGGGCCACGTTGCGCAAGACTCCTTCGGTGATCAGACTTCGGGTGACGGTAGAAGTCGTGCGGGTAATGTGCTGGGTGGCATAACACCGGAACGGATACGGGTAATCGACGGTGGAGAAAGCGATGCTATCTACCGATATTTCCTGGGAGACATTACCGGATACAATACCGGTATAAAAGCCTTTTTCAGACAAATCCTGGTAGGCGTTTCGGGCGGATGCATCGGCCAGGTAAAGGGCTTTACCGATACGGGACTTGATGCCTTTATCATCCGGTGAAAGGGTAAAAAACAACCTATGAAAGGTCGCGATATGGTCTTTGGCTTCTACCGGGATGTTTTCATTCCGCTCTTCGGCCAGGGCTTCCAACGCCTTCCCGCTGGAAAGCACGTAGATTTTACTTTGCACCCGGCTGACCATCTGAAAAGCCTGAAATACACTAAAGGCAGATAGCAGGAAGCTGGCCAGAATCACCACGATCGTAAATAGCCGGAACTGGCGAAAAGCGGTGTCAATGTTTTTAGGGACTTTGAACATATGTTTTCAAGATTTAGAACCACCTGCTATTTTGGAACCCATATAAGCCGCCCCGTAACCGGCTACCCGTCCGGAAGCTCCCGACAGCCCGGCCCCGGTTTGCTTTCCGGTATAGCCGTCAATAACATCTCCCGGCGCGTTCAAGGCAGCTCCGGCAGCCAGCGCAGAGCGTCCCCCAGCCCAGCCCATTGTGCCGGAAAACAGGCTCGTCATTTTCTGGCCTAATGCGCCGCCGCCACCGGCCTGGATGATAAAGCCCGCTACCGAGGGCACGGTGAAATAGCCGACGATACCGATGATGAGAAATACCAGGTAGCCTGCATCCTGACTGGAAAAGAAGGTATTGCCCGCCTGCTGAATTTGTGCAATGTCGATTTCAATCATCTTTTGCTGGATCCTCCCCAGGATGGCCCCAAAGATATTGGCCACCGGTAGCCACAGAAATACGTTCAGGTAGCGGGCCAGCCAGGAGAAAAGCGTACGTTGAAAACCGTCAAAGACCGCCAGCCCGAATACCAGCGGCCCCAGAATTGCCAGCACGATCAGCTGAAACGTGCGAAGCGTGTTGATACAAAGCGCGGCGGCTTGAAAGAGAATCTCTAACACCTGAGCCATCCATTGCTTGACTGAATTGGAAAAGTTGTAGTAGGCTTTGGCCATCGCGAATTTGATGTCATTGCCGACCGAGTCAAACATGCCTTCATCCTCCGGGTCTTCGCCCGGATGCGTGTAGCGGTAGGATAAGAACCCAGCGCCTTGCCACATTAACTGTGGTAGGTTTCCAAGATCTCTCCTCCGAACCGTACGTACCTGTCTCCAGGTATACGGCTCTCCGGATAGTTTATTCAGTCTAGCTTTCCCGCGTGTATTTTGTCGTGACATTTTGAACATACTGCTAACGTTTTTCTGTTTCTCGCAATCATTCTTTTCTCCCAATCCAGCTTACCTTTTAGGTCTTTCAATTTGCGCACATGGTGCATTTCCAGATTTTCTGTAGCACCGCATTCTTCACATATTTTGGCTTGTAACCTTGTAATGAGGCTATTTCTGCCACCTGTGATTGTAACTGTTTTAGGGATGTTGTCGACATACGCATTGAGCGCGGTTTTTTGGCGTTTAAAACCACCATTGTAGAAGCGGCAAAAGCGTGTTTTCCCATCTTTGTTCTCATACCAGATAGTGAACACACCGTTCACGTCTCTCTTCCTTTTTTCCTTGTGGATGGACGTTTGATATTTTGTTGCAAACGTCTTGTACATACTGTATTCCAGGATGTAGGCGAAAGAGTTGACGTATGAGCTGTTATTGGCAATTGAATAGTAATTATAAAAACCCCGGATTTCTGCGTTGACCTGCTTAATGATTTCTAAATCGTCAAGGTCTTTCATATAGCCACGTGGTATGGGTTTCCAAACTTCTTTGCCTTCAAGCGTAATTGTCTTTAACGCTTTATAGGCTGTCAGTTTTTTCCTCATTACTTCGGTGGTTACCGATAACACAATCTTTTCTCCGATGGTCCTCAATTTTCTTCCGCGTTTATCCTTTTTTGTTTTGTTGGATTTGCGGACAAAGACATCATAGCCGAGGAACTTGGCTGGCTTTTTGGCGTTGGTTATCAAGGTTTTCTCATCGGAGAGCTCAAGTTTTAGTTTCTCATCAAGAAAAGCCCTGATGTCATCTTTTACCTTTTTGCAGTCCTCTTTACTACCTATGACACCTATCAGAAAGTCGTCCGCATACCTGACGTACTTTAGCCTTCTGTAGTCCTCGTCCATCCGGTTAATGGATGATAGTTGGCATCTTTCCAGCTTGAGTCCGTTGATGTCCTTAATCAGTTGCTTTTTAACGCTACCGTCTTCTGCATTTTTAAGTTGTTCCACCAGTCGGCAGATTCTTGGTTCGTATTGTTTGTACTGCCGATGAACTTTGGCCTTCTTCCCTTTGTCGAATCTCTGGATATATTCCCTGATGTACTTATCGAACTTATCAAGGTATATATTGGCGAGTATGGGACTGATTATGCCCCCTTGTGGTGTTCCACTATAGGTTCTGTGGAGTACCCAATCTTCAACATACCCTGCATTCAGAAACTTCCTGATCAGTCTGATGAACCTGTCGTCGGCGATACGCTCTTTTAAGATGTTTATCAACACCTGGTGATTGATGTTGTCGAAAAAACCTTTTATATCGCCTTCGATGAACCACCTGGTAGCATTGAATGATTGCTGCATCTGAAGAAGGGCAGTATGGCAACTTCGCTGGGGTCTGAATCCATGCGAAGTATGCTCAAAACTTCCTTCGTAAATGCTTTCAAGAATCATCCTGATTACTTCCTGTACCAGTTTGTCATCAAATGAGGGTATACCAAGTGGGCGCTTTTTACCGTTCTTTTTAGGTATGTACGTCCTCCTGGAAGGGTTTGGCTGATAGGTTTCGTTTCGCAACGTTTCTATCAACCGTTCAATTCGGGATATACTCATTCCGTCGATGGTGTTGCCATCGACACCCGCCGTCATGTTACCTGTTTTACTATAGATCTTCTGATAGGCGGTATAATACATCTCCTCATTGAAAAGAACCTTGTACAGCTTTTCAAACTTATAGTCCAAGTTGCCGCTGTGTTTGGCTAGACTGTTCAGTACTTTTTCGGGATTTCTCATAATGTCTCGCACATTTTCCTTTAATCGTATTGAACTAAACTACCTGCCCCCCTTCGCCATGTGCAAGGCTTTCCCTTGCTCGGACTACTACGAGGGCTCCGTTGCCATATCAGATATTCAGGGGCAAATCCCCATAGCCGCGTTGGCGGCGTTCCGACTTAGGCAATCCCCATTTAGATAGAATAGTGACTATTGGCTTGATAGATTGTCGGATGCGATGTTCGCCTTTTTCTGCTTATTGCAGCTCTGTTGTGGTGAGTTTATGGTATAACTACTGGTACCGTTTAGTATACAACCACAATATGACGTTTGTAACTGTCTTCCGTCATAACCTACGCGATTGGTCAGTCAGACTATCGTTCAATCAATTCAGACTTCATCCTCATATCTCTCTTTTCAACTCGCTACTCAGTCGCAACCTGACAGTTGGTTGACTCATAGCTTTTCCGACATGCTATACTCCCCGTCCGGTTTCCCTTTCGGATAAGTCGGCTGTTGATGGGCTTATAAACACTTGCCCAGTGGCTGCCAAACCACATTCACTATCCACCCTTATGGGCGCACATACCAGGCATCCCGATTGCCCTCCCCGGTAGCCCCGACATACATTTGCCAGAAGCTGGACTGCTCGATGACTTTCTGCTTTTGCTCAAGTAGCTTCTGAATGGCGACCTGAGAGCCTTGCGCTAAATTGGCCGTTCCGCTCACCACCGGTTTCATAACCCCGTTGATCAATGCCAGTACTGAGGGGAAAAACAGGATACAGAAGCCCAATACAAAAGGGCGAAACAAAGGATAAAAGTCCACCGGCTCAGCGGCTGCGATATGCCGCCAGACGCGGGCTGCGATGTAAAACAGCGCCCCAAAGCCTGCCAGTCCCCGGCTGACACCGATCAGGCTGGAAGAGAGCCCAATCATATCTGAATAGAGCTGATCTAATACCGCCTGTAGCCCTTTGATATCCCCAGCCATCCCTTGTGCCTGGGCGAAAAAGGGACAAAGGATTCCTAATACCATGAATATCATGGTCAATCGTTTTGCTTTCATCTTTGTTTGGGGTTTTAGTCGATCCCTTGGATTTGACGTAATACTTCCGCTTCATGAGAAGCTCTAGCCCGCTGGCTAGCCAGCACTGAAACGTTACGGTTAAAGTCCCGAAGAAAAGCCAGCTTTTCCTGCATCTGAGCATGCACCTGATCGATGGCCTTTAAGCGCTCATCATCCGATGCCCTAAGCTTTTTATCGGTTACGGTCATTAACAGCTCGTCCAGATTCCGGAGCGACTGAGCTAAAAGCTTGGCGTAGACGCGTGCGATGTAGTCCAGCTCACTTTCTGTAAAGCGCTGCCCTGAACGAAACCGCTGGAAGGCAGTTTTGTATTCTTTCACCAGTCGGAGCTGCATGTCTGTGATTTCGGCCACCTTATAATAATTTCGCACGGTGGGGCTTACCTTCAAGAGTTCAGCCAGGAAGAGATCGTGCAACTTGAAATTCCCTTCCGCCAGGTTCTTAATCGTGGTATAGCCCTTAAAGACGATGTCATAGCCCTTCTTCAGATCTTCCAGGATCGATTTAAGCTGATTGAGTTTCTGGATATTCAGCACCAGTTGGGCGATTTCCTGGGCCTGGGCAGACGCTTTTTGTGGTTTGGCCATGAATCCGCCCAGCAGTAGCAGTAGCAATAATAGCAGTAGAAGTAGCAA
>MEDT01000245.1 GCA_001724175.1 Cytophagaceae bacterium SCN 52-12
CGCGATTACACGCGTAGGCGAGCGCCTGGGCGACATTTACGGCTATGATGCCGTAAGGGTGAAAGATGGGCCTTACAAGGGCTGGGCGCTTCTCAACTCCAACGGCAAGCTGCAGCAGGACAACTCCCAGATCGTCAAGATCGGGAACTACATGCATAAGTTCATGATGGGCTTCCAGAACAGTGTGAGCTACAAATCCTTTACCCTTTCGGCAAGCATCGACTGGCGCCAGGGCGGACAGTTCTATTCGAATACCATGCAGCGGTTTGCCAGGTCCGGAATTGTCGAGGATTATAAGAACGGGGTTCATTCCAGCACCTTTTCGGGGATACTGGGATCCGATTCCTTTGGCGGAGATGCCGGTAAGCTGGCCGATGAGATCAAATCCCACCCGGAAATTTACCGGGACGGGAATGTCTGGATCGGCGGACGCACGCAGGACCTGGGCGGATTTCTCTACAACGGGGTATACAACGGTGCGTTTTTCCCCGGCGTCATTGCCAACGGAACCGACAGCTATACGGAGAACTTCGGCGGTCCGGGGACAAGGTACATCAATACCTGGGAGGTACATGAGCCCGGCGGGGGCTACTGGGACATTGCAATAGCCGACAGGTTTGTTTACGACGCTTCGTTTGTCAAGCTGAGAGAACTGTCTTTTACCTATGACCTCCCCGGCGGCTGGATTGAAAAGGCGAGGATCAGGAAAGCTTCACTTTCCCTTTTTGCCAGGAACATCATCCTGTGGACGGGCGCCGGGATAGGGATCGATCCCGAGCTGGCCTATATGCGCAGGCAGTTCGAGTTCCAGAGCAGAGGAATAGAACGTTTCGGGGGAGCAGGCCCATGGATTGCTTCCGGTGGTGTAACGCTTAAACTGGATTTTTAATTGAAACAGCCATGAGCAGTTAGGTTTTAGGTTTTAGCAGCTCACAAGTGGTCCGCCGTTGCGGCCGGCCGATGAATAGGCTAATACCTAACAGCTAATAGCTCAAACCTTTTTATCCATATGAAATCGATATTAAAGCATGCTTTGTCGGGTGCGGCGCTGTTCCTGTTTGCCGCCTGCAGCGACCTGACAGAAATCAACGTCAACCCGAATCAGCTGGGCGCCGACCAGATCAATTCCAAATATGTGCTGACGTCGGCGCTTGCACAGACTGCCAATTATTATATCCGCGAGTATACTTACGGCTACACTTCCGAGCACGGGATCTCGGAAGCGATGCAGTACCTCCAGCGGGATTATATCGGCTACGAAATCAACAGCTTTGTCTGGAAACCGACGGATTACACAAGCTTTAAGGCGCTGACAGACAGTCAGACGCTGCTTGAGAATAGTGAAAAAGCAGCTAACGAAGAAGAGAGGAAATTCTATAAAGGGGTAGCGTCTGTTTTACGGGCTTTCTGGTTCGGATTTTATTCCTCGGCATGGGGAGATATTCCATATACACAGGCGTTGCAGGGTAGTACCCAGCTTTTCAAGCCGGAATATGACGCTCAAAAAAATGTTTTCAAAGGGATCATCGATGAGCTGAAATCGGCAAACGACGAGCTTTCCGGCCTGGGAACTTTATCTTCCATCGGGAGCGCCGATCTTCTATTTGACGGGAATGCCCTCAAATGGAGAAAATTTGCCAATTCTTTAAGGATCAGGTATTACATAAGGCTGGGGGCTAAAAAAGATGATCTGAAGAGCGATAACCTCGATATAGAAGCCGATTTAAAGCAGATCCTGGCCAATCCTACACAATATCCCGTGTTTGAGAGCAATGCGGATAATGCTGCCGTAGCGCATCCGGGCACTGACGCCTTCAATTCGTGGATCGGCGGTCCGCTTGCCAACAGCAACCGGTCGCAGTTTTACCGGAGAAAGCCGTGCGCTTCAATTATCGACTACCTGAAGCAAAGCTCGGATCCGCGTCTTGCCACCTGGTTCCGGCCGGTCGACGTTCAGCTGAAGATAGGATCGGGAAGTGCAGAATATATCAAAAGCGCTTCCGGTCAGATTATCCGCTACGTTTCCCAATACAACGAAAGCCTGGACACCTCCCTCTATGTAGGTCTTAAGCCTGCGCTGGGAGATCCGAATATCTACAATCTCGGGTCGACCGCCAACCTCAGCCAGATAAAGGCGCTGAACGGATCCCTGTACCTCGACCAGGGAGCTAACCCGCACGTTTCCTACCTGGCCGACATATATGCCCAGGATACCAATCCGCTTGTAAAAGCCGTTTTGATGAGCTACGCAGAATTGAATTTCCTGCTGGCCGAGGCTGCCCTGAAAGGATGGATAGGGGAAAATGCGTCGGTATATTTCAGGAAAGGGGTGGAAAGCAGCCTTGATCAGTACCAGCTGACTGACGGAGTTCAGAAAGTCTACGACCGTCAGACGCACCAGCTGACCGCCTTTAACCGTACCGCATTTGTCGGCGACCTGGAAAGCCGGTTCAAAAATAACGCCGACGGGCAGCTGGAGCTGCTGATGACCCAGAAATGGGTTTCTTCGTGGATGACGCCCGAGTTCTGGTTTGACTGGCGCCGCACCGCGCTGCCTGACCTGTCGGTCAACATCGTGGAAGGATCTAACGGGAATAAAATTCCTGTACGACTGGTATACGGCACCAAGGAATACGTAGTAAATGAGGATAATACCCGGGCGGCAGTGAGTAAGCTTCAACCTGCTGAGGACAATCAGTGGTCGAAGATGTGGTTGCTCCAGGGAACTTCCAAACCCTGGTAAAAAAAGCGTATATGTTATCGACCCTTATTAAAAAACAAGCAATTCTCTTTTATCTGCTGGGCATATTTTGCACGTGCCATGCGGCCCGGGCGGAGCGCTACAACAAAATAGTATTGGTGGTTCCGGATTCGCCGTCGCCGGTGGAACGCAATATCATAGAATTGCTTCAGGCCCGGATTTCCGAGAAATCGTCGGTGCGTATCGCTGCACTCAATGCTTCGGGGTACCAGTCTGCCGGGGCAGACGTTGCCGGGACACTGGTCCTGTTTGCGGGTGTAGCTTCGGGCAATCCTGCGTTGAATTCGTTTCTGGCCGACCGGAGGATCGCGCCGGTGAATGAGCTGAATCCGGGTCCGGAAGGGTTTCTGCTGAAAGCGGAGGCGGGAAATCACGGGAAAGCGGGCAAAGGAATGCTGGCAGCGGTCGATAACCGCGGGCTACTCTACGCAGTGGGCGCATTCCTGAGGAATTGCCAGTTCCATACGGATGCAATCGGGCTGGAATCTTTCCAGCTCCGCACCGCTCCTGCTTTCGAGGTACGGGGTACGCAATATGGTCAAAGCCATGTAGCGGTAAATAAGGCGAAAGTACGCCCATGGACGAAGGAGGATAAGGAGCGGGCTATTCTTGACCTGGCGCTGGCGGGAGCCAATATTTTTTTCATTGAGAAAAGCCCCGAGAAGGAAGCAGAAGATTTTGCTTTCCTGAAATCCTACGACCTGATGACATGCGGCGTGTTTAATCCCAACATGGCGCCGACAAATGATTTTCCTGTGGCGTGGCGGGCATCGGAATCTATCGGGCGGCTCAATTACATCTGCCCGTCCGTGCCGGAAGCACAGCAATACATCCTGGATGAATGTGAAAAGCGGTTTAAAAACAGCCCTTCGTTCGATTTTATCCAGCTCAAAGGCGGCGACGGAGGCGGGTGCGAATGCGACCGCTGCCGCCCGTACGGGAACGTGTTTATTCATCTCAGCGAAAAGATAGCCGGTATCATCCACCGGTACCATCCTCAGACCAGGCTCTATTTCACCAACCAGAAATTCGATAACGAGAGTGATATTTCGATATTGAGCTATCTCAACGAAAAGCCCAGGGATTGGCTGTGGGCCTGGGGATACGGACCGGGGTCTGACGCCACAAGCTGGCAGCCTGGCCACCGCCAGAACCACCGGATGGACCTGTTCCGCTACCCGGGGTTCGGTCCCTACGGTCTGTATCCGAAAGAGCTGTTGCACCAGCTGCCGGGGAGGCACAAGATACTGTATTTCAACGAGGTGACCCACTGGAAGTATGCCCAGCACGGCTACGCCCAGATGTATCCGCGAGCCGACAAAAACGGCGACCTGCCCCCTCGCTGGAGCCATGAAATCTATGAGCGTCGCCCTGACCAGGCATTGACGATGGTATACGATCGGCTTACCTTTTATGCATGGCCCCGGTACTACCACAGGGTGTTCAACGACCTGATGCGGTATGGAGCCGGCGATATCACCCATTCGAGCGGTAATCACGATCATTTCAACCAGTGGATGTGGCAGCGTCTTCTCTGGAACCCGCGTATGGAAGTTGACGAGGTGGTAGATGAATATGCCCGCAACTGGTTTGGACAGGCAGCTGCTCCGCTGATGGCTTCCGCTATCCTGCAGCTCGAACCGAACATGGAGGAGCTGAAGGACGAGCCGTTGCAGTTGAAGAAAGGGATAGAAAGCTATTACCGCAATGTAAGCGACGCCGGTAAGAAAATCCCGGCCCATCTTCTGAAGAATAGCTGGCTCTGGAGGATGTACCAGCAGAAAGGCGCGCTGGACCTCTATATCAAGCTGGACCTGCAACAGCAGCTGCATGCCCGGAGCCAGGTAGAGCAGCATATAGTAAGCCGGAAGCAGGGTGTCAGCTGGACTTATCTCTACGGGTTAATAGACAAGGCCCTGGCCAATGAAACGCCCGAAATGGTACGCCTCAGGACAGAAGCTACGAAGCTTGGAGAAGAAAGCAACCGGCTTTTTGGTACCCGGAGCGAAGGTATTTTCGATCTTGACCACGATTATATCGGGCTGGGCTGGCTGAAGAGGCAGCTGGAACGGGCACACGCGGCCACTGATGAAAAAGAGCGTATGGAGCTGCTGTCGATGATCACAGATTATGAAGGGAAGGAGTCAGGGGCGTTGTATGACAACCTGGGAACAGCCAACGACGCGCCCAACGTAGTAGCAGGCTATCCGTATGACCATGGACAGCCCTATGTACCCACCATGCTCTCGGAGGCCAACAGGCCCAGCCAGCGGTCCATGCATTTTACCCAGGATGAAGACCAGGGCGTTACACTCCATTACAGGAACCTCATTCCCGGCCAGAACTACCGGCTGAGGCTCACGCTCGTGCGGCCTGTTTTCCAGGAACGGTATCTGGAAAGAATGAAGCAGAAATCGCAGTCGGTGTATGCAAACGGGGAGCTGCTGGCGCGCGACCTTGAATTGCCGGAGCATATGAGCGACTTTTTTACTTTCGATATACCTGCGTCATTAATACGTAACGGTGAGCTGGAGATCAGGCTGGCAAGAGATCCGTCAGTTTTATCCGGCGACCGCGTCGCAACCGAGCAATGGCGCAATACCGGGGGATGGGGCACATTGCTGTCGGAGGCATGGCTGATACCGCAGAAACGGTAGCAAACTTTGGCCCGGGCGACTCTATCCGATAGTCAAACATTTGTGTGATATTTGCAGATAATTGATTGTTAATTGCAGTTATGGATCAGATATCGGTACTCCTTAGACAATCCGCCGGGAAGTGCTGATATCTGATCACTGACATCTGATCGCTATTTGCTACGGGTCCCTTCCGATATCAGCTCGTCCGAATTTGAATCCCTCAAGATTCAGGACATGACTTTTGTGGCCTATCGCAACGAGGTCTACCCGTCGAAATACGATGTTTTTTTTGAGGAACATGCCGTTATTGTGGTATTGGAGGGAGATAAGAAATTCACCAGCCCGACGCAGGAAGTGCATGTGAGCAAGGGCGATATCCTGTTTGTTCAGCGAGGCTTTTACCTGATGTCGGAATCGATCAATGAAGCCTATAAGAGCCTGGTTTTCTTTTTTGACGAAAAGCTGCTGAAGGAGTTCGTGGGCCTGCATCCCGAACTGTTCACTACCGAAGAGCCGGCTGCCGTACTGGAACA
>MEDT01000246.1 GCA_001724175.1 Cytophagaceae bacterium SCN 52-12
AAGGATGGGTAAGATGAACTTGCCGGGATTACTGATAGAGGGTAATTTTCTTAATGCCGCCGGCGTTTACTCAGGCACGATTGCTTGCAGGTTGTATGGAAGTATGAGAAGAAAGCAGGCCGCTAACGCACGGATTTGTTGTACAGAAATGTATAGTACCGGGATGTAGCTTTCGTTAGTTTCCGGAATCGCCCGGGATCAAGCTATTGAAGCTATACTTGTTTTACTTATGATCGTAAAATCAGTCATCCCTGCGCTCATACTCGAGCTTGAATATGAGGGCGATCTATTAACCTTTATAGGCGCAAGTAAGCTTTCTTATGACCATCAGCAGCGACTGCGGACAATAATAATTTCGCAGATTGATACCGTATACAAGTGGTTGGAAGGAGAGAAATATTTATACACCTACGGATCCTATCTCCAATATGGCTTTGCATGGGAGGGCAGCGTTGTTCAAGGAATAAAAATCGATAGTACTGCCACGAAAACCAGTGTAAACGGCACAGTCATTTCAACTACATATAGTACAAATAGGCCTCAAGTCAGCTTTTTCCATACCGGAGACAGACTTGACTCCATTACCACAACCCGCAAGGTTTATCAATCCTTTATCAGATTTCGGATTTAAGAGGCTCTTCGGAAGCGAGCCCAACAAAGCAATCCTCATCGACTTTTTGAACCAGCTATTCAAAGGACAGAAAGTGATCCGCAACCTGACCTACAACGCTACCGAAAAGTACGGTGATGACGAGCAATCCAAAAAGGTACTATTCGACCTGCTATGCACCTGCGACAACGATGAGCAGATCATCGTAGAAATGCAGCGCGCCGAGCAACAGTACATCAAAAACCGAAAGGGCCGTCCGCAATATGATCCTGGAGGGCCTGCCCACAAAGTTGATCTGTAAGGTTCAGGAAGTGACGCCTGACTACGTGGTCAGGATCCGGAAGGAGTTAACCGAGAAAGAATAACCCTACCCCGGATTACCCCATCTTCTATTTTATTCCAAAATTGAGGTAAATTATCTTCTGTACCTTTTCCCGGGAATCTCTATCTTCGCTTATCAATCCTTCGCTGCTCTCTGGAACCTTCCTTTGGTAAGCTAAGGATACTCCTTTTGACTGTTCGCAGGGATTACTATATTTGTTCACTTTGAAATCCAATACTATGTCTGAACGTAAAAAAGTACACGAAGGCCGGAACATCAAACGCTTCCGGGAAATGCTCGGGCTGAAACAGGAAGCCCTCGCCTGGGAAATGGGAGAGGAATGGAATCAGAAGCGGGTATCGCTCCTGGAACAAAAAGAATCTATCGACGAGGCTATCCTTAAGCAGGTGGCCGAAGTACTGAAAGTCCCGGTGGAGGCTATTCAGAATTTTGATGACGAAATGGCTATAGCTTATTTTAATACATTTAATGATAATAGTGCGAATCAAGGTGCTATAGGCAACAACTACGATAGCACCCTAACTTTCAACCCAATGGAAAAATGGATTGAGGCGCTCGAAGAGATTAAGCAGCTTCATGCCCAGTTGCTCGGGGAGAAGGATGAGAAGATAGCGCTTTATGAGCGGATGTTGAAGGAGAGGGGATGATGTGATGGCTCTTCAGATTAAGGAGTTACTCACAGCGTATAACATATCGATACCCCATTCTCTCAAACTACCGGCAACGATAATCAACACACAGCTGCAAATTCACAAATAATACTCCCCCATCAAAGACTCCCTCTTTCCCGATCCCATCTCAATCACCTCAAATTTTTTATACTGACAGAAAGACCCCATTTCCTTATCGCCGTTTATAAAAATACCTCCAACGAGGATAACATACCGGCAGGGATAGCCGGTGTGCTTTACCAGCACCTCTATACGGTCGTCGATCGCCTCGTACATTACCTCTGTCGCCTCGAAGATCCGGTTTTCCGCATTGAGTATCCGCTCTTTCTGATGAAGGAAAATCTGCTCGATGGTATTCATCTGGAAGTCGAGCGATGTTATATTCCCTTCGATGATCTGATCGGCCGCCAGTTTCCCCAAAGCGCCTTTGGCAGCGCCGCAGCAGGCCGAATTCGCGCTTTGACCGATACGGCTGATTTCGCCGATAATGCCTTCTTTGGAAATCCCGATGTGCGGCGCGTAGAATATGAGTACCGCCCCGTCTTCCGGTACATGATGTGCAAACGCATTCATGCCCGTAATGCCCGCAAAAGGGTATCCGTTCAGCCCGCCCATGTGAAAAGGCCCTAGCATTTCCAGCGCCCGCGGCGGGTATTGGATAGCGTTCACATCGTCGCAGCACATGCTGTCTGCGTGCATCAGCTGGTGGGGTTTCAGGCCCAGGCGCTTTTCTACCGTATCTAAAAGCCGGTTGACGGTATCAATGGAGGTAAGTGCATCAGGATACCATTTCCTTACTGCTGCCAGGTGTTCGTTATTCATCGTTTTTAGGTGTTAGCTATTAGGTGTTAGCTATTAGCTATTAGGACGTTAGCTATATATTTCATCGCTAGCTAGCCACGACGGCTGACCGCTTGCGACTAAGTGCTAAAACCTAATACCTAACAGCTCATAGCCATTACATTAATATATTGTTGACCGGAGTTATAGGCGGAGGCGTATCTCTCTCCCCCAGCATTTGTCTTAAATCGATTTCGATGTTCCGGCTGATCTGCGTAACAGGGATGTCATTGGCGTTCCCTTCAAACGGATTTTCCGTACTTTCGCCGATTTGCTCCAGCACCAGGAAAATCCATCCTACCAGCACGCTGAGTGGGACCGTCATCAGCACAAACCAGTCGCCGTAGCTGCCCGTGTGCCTGGATAGCTCGCCCAGGAATCCGAACGGAAGTAAAAAGCACAGGATATTGGTAAAGTAGAGGTTGATGCTCGAAAACTGCCTCGGGTAAGGAAAGTTTTTAATGCGCTCGCATTTGCCCTGCTGGTCGTAGAGGTCCTTCAGCTGGTTTTCCAGCGCCACGTAGTCGTAGTCCCTGATCAGCCCCTGCTCATTGAGCGTTTTCAGTTGCAGCGATTGCCTCGCCACGATCTGAGTAGCCCTGTTTTGGGTAGCAAGCACATCACGAAGCTCCCCAGGGGAAAGAAAAGGCTTCAGCTCTTCTTCCAGGTTGCTCTCCCATTCAGGCACCTTGTAGTATTTCAGGTATTCGCGATTGTAGCTTTTGGTTTTGACATTTTCCCAGCTTTTGACCTCGCGCAACTGGAAACGCAGTGCGGTGAGCCAGGCAAAGTGACGGTAAATCATTTCCCTGTGCAGGCCGGCCTCCTTTTCTTTGTCTTCCGTTCTCACAAAATCGCGGACCATAATCCCCAGGCTCCGGCTGCCGTTGATAATTGCTCCGTAAATCTGCCGGGCCTCCCAGGTACGATTGTAGGTTTGCGTATTTTTGAATCCTGATATAAAAGCTGTTGCCGTACCGATCAATGCCACCGGAACCCACGGAATAAAGAGCCAGGTCCAGCCCGCGAAATAGTACAACGCAGCAGGTATAACACTGAACAGCAACATTTTATATATTTTGCCGCGCGTCCAGGGGATGAAGTGTAGTAATTTGTAGTGGGTCGATACGTTCATTCCGAAATATGATTAATGTCCGGCTCCGGTAATTTTCAGCTCATCCAGGTCCAGTTGCAGCTCAGCCTTCCTGATTTCCTCGTCGCTGAAATACTTTTCCTTCCGCAGCTTGAACAGCTCTTTACGCTGCAAGGTATATACGTCAAGCAGCATTTCCCGGAATGCCGCTGCTTCTCCGTGCCGGGAATGATCGGCCTCCTGCGATTTCAATTGCCGCTCCGCATCGCCGATATGATTCTCAAGATTGAGCTTATGCAGCGCTATCATTTCACTTTTCCCTTTGTATTGCTCGTTTATGAACTTTAAAGCCACATGATCCAGCCTGAGGCGGATACCTGCCTGCTGCCGGTGGCCGGGCATCACTTCGTCAATCTCCTTCAACCCGATGAGCCTGATCATGGCAGGCAGCGTCAATCCCTGGAAAACCAGCGTGATAAATATGACGACAAAAGTGATAAAGATAATCAGGTTGCGCTGCGGAAATGCGCTGCCGTCGGTCATCAGCATGGGAATGGAAAGCGCAGTAGCCAGCGAAACCACTCCTCTCATACCGGCCCAACTGATGACCATAGGGCCTTTCCAGCCGGGGAAGGGATCGCGCCTCGCTTTGGCGCTCAACCATCTCGGAATATGCGCTGCCGGGTAAACCCACAGGAACCGCAGCAGGATGGTGATCACACTTACGATCAAACCGTATTTGATGCCGTCGGCGATGGAGTAGCCTTCCAGTCCGGCAACGATCTCGGGCAGCTCCAGGCCTATGAGAATGAATACCAGCGCATTCATAACAAAAATCATCGTCGTCCATACCCCCAGCATGTTCATTCGCGTACTCCCGGTCCGGAACACCTCGTGCGACCGGTACGACATAAACAACCCGCCGCTCACAACTGCCATCACGCCGGAAAAATGGAACTGCTCCGCGGCAAGGAACAGCATATAAGGAGTCATTACCGTCAAAGCGGCGTCGATAGCAGGTGTAGTGGGCAGAAAACGATGCACGACGTACATAATATGCGCTCCCGCAAGGCCAACCGCTATGCCCATTCCGGCTACCCAAAAGAACTGCCCTGTCGCCTCCTGCATGGAGAATGTACCGGTCAAAACAGCAGCCAGTGCAAATTTGAATACGATCAGGGAAGAAGCGTCGTTGACGAGGCTTTCTCCTTCAAGGATGGTCAGCAGGCGCCGGGGCACGTTCATTCCCTTCAGCACTGTTGCTGCTGCCACCGCATCGGGCGGAGAAACGATGCCGCCCAGCAGGAATCCCAGCGCCAGCGTGAAGCCGGGGATGATCAAGGAAGTCGACCAGGCAACAATCATGGAGGTGAAAAACACGAGGCCGAAAGCCAGCAGGACAATGGGGCGTTTCCACTTCCAGAATTCATTCCAGGAGGTATACCAGGCCGCTTCATACAAAAGCGGAGGCAGAAAAATAAGAAAGATCAGCTCCGGGTCGAGGTGCAGCTGCGGCATCCCGGGAATAAATCCGATCGCCAGCCCGGCTATTACCAGGAAGATCGGGTAAGCTACGTTCATTCTTTTGGCCAGTAAGACCAATAGCATTACGGCAAACAATAAGCCCAGGACGAGGAGCAAAGTGTGGTGCATGGTCATTGTTTCAGCGGATGCCGCAGGTAAATAATCACCAGATTGAGAAGATCCTGCAGTTGAAAGCAGATGATCAGCAGGATGCCCGCTGCTATCAGGAAGTTTCCCCATAAAAACGTGCGGGGAAATAAAATCAGCACGGCGGCCAGCATCATAATCGCACCATTGACGGCCAGTCCGGTCCGGTCAAATCCCCATTTGCCAAACATATTTATCATTTCCGGTTTTCCCGAAAACATAGCATATCCCTGCTTTATGCCCATAAATACGGCGCAGAGAATAAGAATTGCGTTAATGACTTTGAGTATCATTGCGTTTATGTAAAAATAGTTGAAAGCAGGTAGAATGAGGTGTAAAGCTCGGGATTATCGTTCTATCGGGGATGGTGAACTTTTCGCATTTTTCGAGATTCGCGCACTTTACATCATCGTCCGGCACGTGCCTGCCCGGCGGAGGTGGGTATAGAGAAAGAACCTGCCTGATCCCTGTATTTCGAAGGAGTTACGCCCACATATTTCTTAAAAAACTTGGTAAAATTGGAAGGATCGTAAGTAAGCCTCTGCGCGATCTCGCTGATGGGCAAACGTGTTGTGGCGATCAGGTGCTTTGATTTCTCCAGGATCGCCTGCACATAAAAATGACACGGGTGATTCCCCCTGGTTTCCTTTACAATTCGGATCAGGTGTTTTTGAGATACGGAAAGCCTGTCTGCGATATCGCCCAACTCAAACATCTGATCGATCCTGCCCGAAAGTAAATCCTCCAGATGAGCATCGATCAGATCGAAATAGCATTCCGTAACTTCGGTCTTCCTTTCTTTATTGTGTTTTGTTTTGAGTGCTGACATCTTTTCTGGTTGGAACTGTTCGCAACCCTCATAGAATGTCTGTGGGGCTGAATTGTATGAGCAAATTTAAAGATAAACTGCTTGGGGTACAACAAATTAGTGCATTGGAGGCTCTTTAATATTCCACAAATTTGGGGGAGCTCTTCTCTTGGCTTCTCACCCTAGATTCCTACCTTAGCCTCTTTAAAATATCATTACCTGTAGGTCTTTCATTCCTTTAAAATGATTTCAACCGCTTTTTCAAGTAACTCGTCTCTCCCTTTTCTTATGCCCTCAATGGTTGGCTTTACTTCTATATCAGGTACAATTCCAACTCGCTGAGTTTCTGTACCATTCGGGTAGTAAACGCCTATACCCGAAACCATTGTTTTAAGTCCGCCGGGAAGCATAATGGCTGATACGTTTCCGTGCGCTCCCGCTGTTGTACTTCCAATGATCGTGGTGTTATCTCCCGCTCTAAATGCCATTGACGTATATTCCTCCTGGCTTTGGGTTAGCTCATTGACTAACACAACCAGTCTCTACTCGATGGCCCATTCCCCGTTATTATCGATGTCCCACAACGAAAGATCCCGCATGCCGAAGGCCGGCTGATCGGGCGGTTCATTGCATCTGCAGCAGGAAGCAGCAAAAGCCAGCAAAAACCCGGCCAGCTGTAATGATTTCAGAGAGTTCATGCCTCAAAGATATGCATTCATCGGAAGAGGTTGTAACTGGCGGCCATTCCCGAAAAACAAGCTAATATTTGCTACATTTGATTATCAGACACACATCAACGTTAGGAATCAACATCTGTCATCCGTACACACATGAAGGCTTCTTTTTACTTCGTTATGCTTATCGCCATGATCGGAAGCATCCGATACCCGGCATCAGCAATAGATATTTCGGCTACACTACCAACCGCCTCCGGCACCCGGAGCTATATCATTCACGCGCCGGGCTCATCGGTGGCCCAAAACCTGCCAGTGCTTTTCGTATTGCACGGCGACGGCGGTACGGGCGCCTCGATCAAAAGCTATTCCGGGTTTGACGCCCTGGCCGATACCGAACAATTTATGGTCGTGTACCCCTCGGCCCAGAGCGGAAGCTGGAGCCGAGCCAAAGGCGAGCTCAAGGATGTGGAGTTTATCTCGGCCCTGATCGACTACCTCTGCCAGGCGTATCAGGTCAATACTGCGGAAATATATGTCACGGGGCACTCTGCAGGCGGCTACATGGCCTATAACCTGGGCATGCCCATCCCGGGCAAGATCGCTGCCATCGCGCCGGTAGCCGGCAATATGTATGGGATCAGCGGATTTAACTGGAACTTTCTCACAGATAAAATCGATCGCAGTGCCGGAAACCGAAAACGCCGACTTCGAACTACGACCCGTACCGGCAAACGGCTCCTTTTTCATCGCGGCAGCACACGGGAAATTCCCTGCGGAAATATCGGTAACTGATATGCGTGGTATCGTGATCTTCACCCAAAATGTCCGCACTGCCGATGAGCCTGTAAGCACCGATACCCTGCCGCCCGGCATCTACTTTGTCAGGATGAAGGGCAGCGAGTCCGTTCAGCGGCTGCTGGTGATTCGCTAGAGAAGTAAAAACACGGGTAAAATTCGCCGAATCTGCGTAATCAACAGAGGAATGAGGTTACAATTATTGGTTTCTACTCATTATTAATATTTTCGCAGATACTTAAATATACCAGGTTATGAAAACGATACTGATCATTTCTCTTCTGCTGGTGACAGTTGCCTGCAATCCTAGCCCGAAGCAAACGACAGACGACACTGGTCCGGCTGGTGAGGATACCACCAGGATGACTATCCAGATACCCAAAACGGGATGCTATGTAAATATATCCGCCCGGGATACGGTCAGATTAAAAGTGGAGACTTTTCCCAATGTAGTCACCGGGACACTCCGCTATAATTTCTATGAGAAGGATAAAAATACCGGGGAAATAGAAGGAAGATTAATGGGAGATACGCTGCTGGCAGACTATACTTTTATGTCGGAAGGCAAACGTTCGACAAGGCAGGTAATATTTCTTGTCAGAGATAGCATTGCTATCGAGGGATATGGGGTAATGGAAGAGAAAGAGGGCAAAATGGTATTCAAAGACATAAGAGAGATCGACTTCAGCGAGGGAATGAAACTGGTAAAAGTCTCTTGTGTAGAAGATATTCAGCTATAAGACGAGGTACATTATCGTCAGTAGAGCGAGCCATGAATTCACGAATGGAGATAATTCACGGTACGCCGCGCGGTGAATTCGTGGCTTCTTACATTTTATTACAAAAACACTTGACTCTGACCTTACGTCATAGTCTACATTTGTCCCTGTCATCATACTCAAATAAGCGAATGGCACATTTTGCGGCCGGTATGTTGTCGTAAGAGCTAAGCCGTGGTCTGTGAAGACACAGACCACGGCTTAGACACCGAACTTCCGGAGGTTGTACACCAGGCTTACCAGAAAATACCTTCTCAAAACAACACTCTGGATATCTTCAATATAAGCCTCCGTTGCATTCCGGTCCAGGCTGCGGTTCTGGTTCAGGATGTCGAACATTTGCACGCGAACCTCACCCTGCCTGCCCTTCAAAAACTGGCGGGATAGTGCGGCATTCCAAAGCGTAAATCTCTGGTTATAGCCCGCCGCGCGCCCGGTGGTACCGGTGTAGGTCAGGTCTGTATTGAATACAAAACCAAATGGAAGCTGCCAGTAGAGATCGGCGGTCATGTATTGCGACCAGTATCGCGTATTCTGCTGCGGCAGCATCGAATAGCTGGCCTGCTCATAGCTCAACCGCGCGCCCAGTCCGTAGTCAATTTTCCCGTCAAAAGCCGACTGAATGCGGACACCCTGTCCAAGCAAGGTGGTCTTTACCTGGTTTTTGAGATGGTTGATCGGGCTCTGCCCGGTGGAAACGTTGGCCCGTGTATTTAGCGTCAGGCTGAATTTCAGCGGGCTAATGCTCCGGCTCCACGACAGGAAGCTGTTCAGCGCCCAATAACCACGGGTATTGACGGGTTGGGAAAACCGCGCGCCATTTTCGCTGATCGTCATCGCATTGTTGATCCGGCTGTCGCTCTGGTTAAGGTTTGCAAAGACAAACAGGCTGCGGTTGCCGCTGTTGTCCGAGCTGTTATAGCTCAGCGTCAGCGTATTGAAATATTCGGGCCGGAGCTCAGGATTGCCGCTTTTGATATCGATCGGGTTGGTATTGTCGATCACAGGCTGCAGCTGGGTCACGCTCGCCGGCGCAATGCGGGTGCGGTATTGCAGCCGTACGCGCCGGTTGCCCGAAAAGGTGTAGCTGAACAACGCATTGGGCAGCCAGTGAAAATACTGCTTCTCAATACGCGAGTCCTGCGACAGGTTGTCCGAAACCTGGTTCGAGCTCTGCACATCGAAACCCAGCGTATAGCTAAACCGGAGCCGCTGCGTCTGGAGGGCAGCGCCCGCTTTGTGCGCTTCAAATGTCCCGGCAAACCGGTTAGTCAGCAGGGAATCGGGAAGGGAATAGCGATTTGTTTCCCCGTCCTTATCGAAAACAAACCTGGACTGACGGTTCCGGTCATCGATCCAAGCGTAGCGCGCTTCAAGCTTATGACGAAACGAAAGCGGCTCGGTGAAAGAAAAGTTCAGGGTATTTTGCAGGGAAAAGCTGCTTTGCCTGTTCTGCTGATCAGTGCTTTCACTCGTTTTTCCTGTTCCAGCGGGATTTCCAACAGGATCAAAAAATACATTTTGCGATTGGTTGTAGCCGGTATTTCGCCCATCCGACAGTACAGTGTTCAGGTTGGCGGAAAATGTGCGGCCCGTTTTATCGAATTTCCGCATCAGGATCAGGTTGTTATAGCCGTTTACCCCGCTTCCCCCGGAGCGATAATGCGTTTCGCCGGTATTCAGCGAGTCGCCGCCTTTTGTATAGGAGTAGCTGCTCAGATCGTTGTGGTAGCCGGCCTTCTGCCATGAAATCCTCGGTGTGAGGCGAATGCTGGTCAAAGAATCCAGCTGAAGCTCGAATCGGCCGTT
The DNA here is from genome assembly GCA_001724175.1 of Cytophagaceae bacterium SCN 52-12. Taxonomy (GTDB): domain Bacteria; phylum Bacteroidota; class Bacteroidia; order Cytophagales; family Spirosomataceae; genus Ravibacter. The sequence continues at coordinate 10,097 of MEDT01000246.1, forward strand.
GAAGCGCTGGTTGAAAACCTGGTTCCTGCTATAATTGGATTGATCCGCCCAAAAAGACTGACCGGGAAGCATGTACTCGCGCCGGCTGCTCTGATCGGTCGTCGTGATCGCCTGGTTGGCAAAATAGCTGGCCGTTATTTCCGCCCGGCTTCCATAACGCACTTTCCCGCCTTCTGCGCGATAGTTGACCCCGCCGGCCCGCACTTCGGTGATGTCGGCAGGCGCCTGGCCATTCTCACCGCCGGAAGAACCTGGCTGG
>MEDT01000247.1 GCA_001724175.1 Cytophagaceae bacterium SCN 52-12
TCTTTGATCTGAATGGTAAGGAACTGACCTCCATGGCCAGCATTACGCGTTCCGGCCCTATCGGATTTACGTTGGATATTTCCCGTCTGGTTCCAGGAACATACCTGTTTTTACTGGAAGTGAGCCAGCAGCAATTTTTTCTTGGCCGGGTGGTTAAGAAATGAAAAGTTTACATGCTCCAACCTGTTCGCAGGAAAAATGCATGTCTTGCTATTGCTGCATGACAGAGGAAATAAACCAGCCGTTGCCCAACTTACCTGAACGGATCCGGCCTTACCCCTTTGGCGGCCGAGCGCGCTATTTCCGCTATTCGCTTCGTTCTGGTTTCAGGCCTTTTAGCCGTTACGACCCAATGCAAGATGGTCTTTTTAATTGATTTTGACTGGCTCTGAAAAAATTCCATAGCTCTTCCATTCTGATTCAATGCCATCCTCAAATCCTCCGGTATCATCAATTCTTCCACCGCATCCATCAGCAACCATGTGCCGTTTTGTCTGGCGGTTTCTATGGCGTCAAAACCGGCTTTTGTCATCAGGTTGTTTTGGATGAGTCCGGCGATTTTTTCCTTGTTGATTTTTGACCAGGTGCTGCCAGGCTTTCTTCTGCAGAAATATTGCATGAACCTCTCTTCGTCGATCGTCTTTCTGGTACTGTCTATCCACCCAAAGCAAAGCGCTTCGTCGACTGCCTCGCTCCAGGTAATGGAAGCTACCTTTGTGGATGCCCTGAAATAAACAAGCCAGACAGCCTCCTTCGACTGATGATTTTCCGCCAGCCATTTTCGCCATTCTTCCCGGCTTCCGGGACAATATGTTGCTATTTCTTTTCCAGGCATTTTTATCAGTCAATCGTCTTTACCGAATAGAACCTCATCGCCCTTGTGAAACCGACCGCCGGGATTTCAAACCAGTTAATTACGTTTGCCATTTTATATGATTTAAAAGATGAACGGCTGCAAACGTATACCGGGCAGGTGACAGCCTTATGTCAGGGGGGTAGTAAAAATCAGATTTCAGTACAGGCTATTGATAAATCTTTTCTGTCTGCAAAAATGAAGTCGGCGTATAAAACGCTTCTTTGGAGCAATATGAGCCATAGAAAGTTAGTTGTGAACACTTCTGGCACATCTCTCCTTCGTATATTTTTATCACCATCGGCATATTTAAGCCCGTAATACCACATAACCAATTTATTATCAACTATCTAACGCATCCATTTTTGGATATTTTATTCAGCTCCACCCCAGCCCCTCCCAAGTGCATCGCTAAAACCTTATATTTGAATGTCTATATAACAACTATATCATGAACAAGACTATACATCAGGGACGGAACATTAGGCGTTTTAGAGAATTATTCGGCCGCATTCCCGCCGTACCTTTACGCCATATGGCGTATCATTAGGCCTTTTCGAAACGGATAAATTAAGTTAATAGATCATTTTTGTTTAAATAAGTTTGTATTTTTATGCTTATTTTAACAAAAATGAAATTGCAGAGTACCGAGAGCGGTGCCGGGAGATTTACCGATTTCAAACTTCCTCCTCTTACTTTCCACGAATATATACATTTAAAAAAACTGGATCATCTGATTCATAAAAGAGAAATCAGCTACAGAGGTAAGCAGATCCGGTACTATCTCACTCATGACAACAAAGCATTAAACAAAGAGTTCTTCAACTACCTTAACTACGGCGGTTACCCTGAGGTCGTCCTTTCCGAAAAACTGCAACACGATATGGGAAGGTTTGTGAAAAGCGATATTGTCGATAAGGTGCTGCTGCGGGACTTGCCGAGCCTGTATGGCGTACGCGACGTTCAGGAGCTAAACAGCTTCTTCTCTTACCTGGCGTATAATACCGGGCAGGAATTTTCCCTCGACCGGATGTGCAAAGACAGTGGGATCAAAAAGGAGATCATTAAAAAATACCTGGAATATCTGGAAGCTGCTTTCCTGATCACCGTTATTCACAAAGTAGATGTAAATGCCAGGCGCTTCGAGCGCATTACCAGTTTCAAAATCTACCTGACCAATTCTTCGCTACGTACCGCCTTGTTTTCGCCGGTGCAGGAAACCGACAGTGAGACCGGGCACATGATAGAAACCGCCATCTTTTCGCAATGGATGCATCGCGACAACCTGGATTTAAGATATGCCCGGTTTAAAATGGGCAGAAGCGAAGGGGAAGTCGATTTGGTTTCTATTGACAATAAATCGTTCAAACCACAGTGGTGTGTAGAAATAAAGTGGAGCAACCGCTATTTTGATATGCCCCAGGACCTGACCAGCCTGCTGTTCTTCTGCAAAGAAAACCAACTGGACGCAGCTTTGATCACGACTATTGATAAATCCGGGAACCAAAAAATCAATGAAACCGACCTTACCTATCTGCCGGCGGCCGTATACGCTTACAATGTCGGTGTTATCACGCTGGAGAGGAAATCCGGATGAGATGGCAGTGGGTACACATGCGGCACGAACAGCGCCCGCTGCCGCAATCACCAAATCCAACCAAGCCGCTTCGAATTTTTTAGTTAGATTTATAAACGATTTGTGTAAACGCTGAAAAGCTATGAAGATCCTGAAAAACATGCCACTGTTTGGCTTTATATTACTGGTTGCTTTATCCTGTAAAAAAGACGACAATGAAATTCCGGTTAAGCAGGAAAACGGGGAACTGTGGCTCAGCGGCGGTTTGGCCTATTGCGCTCAGCAAATCCGGCTCGATAATGGCGACACGCTGGTCGTCTCCCCGGAAGATGTGACTTCTTTAGGATCAGGAGACAGGATAAATGTCAAATTCAAAGAAATCGGAAGGAACAAAAACTGCCCGCAATATATTAACTGCGAGATAATTGAAATCTTAAAGCTGGAATAACGAGTAGAGGGCGACGACAACGACAGGTCAACAATAAAATAGCCTGGCAGGAGTTCTATTATACGTATGTATAATTCCCCTTCCTATGAAAAGAATTCTCTATACACTGATCCTGATTTTTTGCTCTAATGCTTTAACAGCTCAAAAGGAGGCCAACAACTGGCATTTCGGGGTTTATTATGGTTTAGATTTTTCAACAGGCTGCCGCCCCGGCCTGGCTCCTACCAGCAGCATGGCGACGATGGAGGCAAGCGCCGCGATCTCCGATAAAGACGGCAGCCTGCTCTTCTATTCGGACGCTGTTGACGTATGGAACCGCGAGCACGAAACCATGCCCAACAGCGGCGACGATAATCCCTTAGAAGGAATTTTTCGCTCTTACCAGGCATTGTCCCAGGGCGCATTGATAGTCCCCGCCCCGGCAGATCCGCAGCATATTTACTATCTTTTCAGCCTCATAGAGTCCGATCAGCCGGTAAGAGGCCACATGCGCACCGGGAAGCTGACCTACTCCCGTATCGACATGCGCCTGGACGGCGGGAAAGGAGACGTGATCCCGGCAGACAAAAGCACTTTCCTGGCAAGCGGTCTGGCAAGCCGGCTTACCGCCATACCTCATGCCAACGGTACTGACTACTGGCTGCTTACCCACGAATATGCTTCAGACGCCTTTCTGGTTTATCCTATCACCAGATCGGGGATTGGGCCGGCGGACACCCTCAGGATAGGCCCGGAAATAGACACCCGCAGGGGCTTTCTCAAGGCATCTCCCGATGGTACGAAACTGGCATGCTCATCGGGAGCCACCGAGGCACGATCATTTGACCTATACGATTTTGACGCTTCTACCGGGCAAATCTCAAATTATGTGAGCCTGGGGATGCTTCGTGTTGCCTATGGCATTTCTTTTTCACCCGACAACACAAAGCTGTATGTCAGCAACATGAACTGGGCCGACAGAGATCAACCGGTATATTACCCGGAGCTGATCCGTCAGTATGATCTGCAAGCGGGTAGCACCGGGGCGATAATCGCTTCGGGGAAAAGCATCGTCTATCAAAACCCTTTCACAAACGTCGAGCAGGACAGCGATCGATCCAGGGATTTCTACGCGCCGTCGCTGCAGCTGGGCCCCGACGGACGTATTTATTGCGCTGCCAACGTTGGTGACACGTCTCGTCATGATTGGGGGTATCGCTTTTTAGTAATTGAAAAGCCAAACGAAGCAGGCTTTGCCTGCGACGTGAATGTCCAGACATTGAAGAAGCCGGTCGGGTTCGTCGGCCACGCCAGCGACCTTCCCAATTTTATGCAGCATTATTTTAACGGGATAGAATCCTGGACTTGCTTCGGGGAGAACGAGGGATGCGCTGATTCGGAGATCGTACTGTTCCCTAATCCGGCCCGGGAGTATATCGAGCTCTCCATGTCGAATCTTTGCTTTACAAAATACCATCTGAGGCTGATCAATATGTCCGGCCAGGTGCTTGCCTCTTACCCGGTAAATGAGCCGGATTTGCACAGAGTCGATGTCAGCAACCTGTCAGCCGGGATCTACCTGGTCGAAATGCGCTTCAGAAATCGTGTGGCTGTAAAGCGGTTTGTCAGGTACTAGATTTGCAACGGCACCGGCGGGGTAGAAAACCGATTCATAGACTACTGCGCCGTCTGACCGATCCACTCCCCCCAGAACCTGGCCACCTCATCCCAATTGAATTGGCTGTAGTCGATACTCCCGTCGCTCCGCACCGGGAAAAAGTTATGCTCACAGTTGATCCACGGCTTGAAGGTAAAGTTGTCCTTTCCCTTCCTCATCACCTCAACCCTCAGCAGATCATTGAGCGGCGCATTGGTGTCTTTTGTGCCGTATACGATCAGTACAGGGATTTTCAGGCGTGCAATAGTGTTTAGCTGCGGTTGGGAGAATGTATACGTCGTATAAAACGAATCGCCGGTTTCAGTGAGACGGGAGTCTTTGTTCTTCAGAACCTCCTCCCAGTAGCCGAAGGCAGATTCCCCGAAGCGGGTGCTATCCGTATCCCTTTCCCTTCCTCTGCCCCGGGCGATAATGTCGTTGATCCGGCCCAGCGGGTTGCCGCCCGAATAGATCAGATGGGATATTCTCCTGCTCTTTTCGGCCATGCCGGCAGCAATATGCGCACCCTCGCTATGGCCTGCTACAATGGTTTTCG
>MEDT01000248.1 GCA_001724175.1 Cytophagaceae bacterium SCN 52-12
GGCGGCGGGAGCGGTGCAAGTGCTGGCCTGTATCAGCCTGCGGCTTGAAATCCGGCAGGCCCTGAAGGAGCTGCCTCAAATGCTTTTTCACAGCGGCTGGGCGATCTGGCTGTTTTATGCGGCAATAGCTGCCCTATCTATCAAGTTCCTGCTGCAGGCCATCTCCGTCATCCCGGCTTTAAGCCAGGCGGTTTTCGGCATCCGGCCGATCGTCATCGCCTACCTCCACCTGGTGCTGCTGGGCGTCTACAGTCTCTTTTTAATCGGATACCTGAAAGTCTGCGGGTACCTGGCCGATTCCAAAGGCGCGAAGATCGCAGCCTTTGGCTTCCTGGCTGGTGTTTTTCTGAATGAATTGCTGCTGGCCGTCCAGGGAGGGGCTGCTTTTTCGTATATCCCGGTCCCTTTCATCCATGAATTGCTGACAGCTGCGGCGCTCCTGCTGTTTTTAAGCGCCGCCGGACTCTGGCTTACGCAGCTGGGGAGAAGGCTTTCCTGATCCTACTTTTTCCTGCATGACCGCGGCGATCCCCCGGGCGTGCTTCTTCATCTTGGCCGCGTTTTTGCCTTTGTACATGCTGTCGACGGTATGGCTGAAAAGATCCAGCCACCTTTCGAAGTGCTCCGGGCGTGTCGGCCTCAGGATATTTATTTTCTTATGGGCCGTGAGCGGATCTCCGTCGTAGTCGCCGGTATAGAAGAGGACATTTTCCCAGAAATCTCCCATCAGGCGAATGTGCTTTTCCCAGTTGACCGACACTACTTCCGAGAAAAATGGGCCCAGTACATCGTCACGATTTATCTGCTCATAAAAATGCCCTATTATTTTTTCTATATCGCTACGTGTTGTTATATCGGTTTTCATAGGAATTACAGGTCTTTTTTGATGAATTTCCGGAGGGATAGCGAAAAGGGTATCCATATCCATAAGAGCAGGAGGCAGAAAGACATCAGCAGCCCCCAGGCGCTCCCGAAATAGGTTTTGAAGATCGCACCGGTATAGCCCATCATCGCCGACACGTCGAGGTGAAGAAGGACCAGGATACGGGAAAGATCGATCGGGCTCAGGGCGCTCAGCATGACCACCAGCTTTTCGACAGGGTAGTCGGAAAACTGGAAAAAAAGGAAAAGCACCAACCCGTCGAAAAGCAGGGCGAAATAGAGCCACAGCATGATGGAGACCCCGATACCTTTTGCTTTGTCGCGCGTCAGCACGGCTGCCAGGAAAGCCAATGCAGCAAATATGACCGAAAGGAATGATCCGGAGATGAGCATCACAGCTGCCGTGCCGGGGTCGGTGAAAAGAACCAGCGGGATACCCGCGCCCAGCAGGTAGGCAAGCACCAGGCTGGCCGACAGGCCGGCAAAAAGGGATTTCCATATCATGCTCCGCTTGACCGGGTGGCTCACCAGCAATTCAATGAATTCGTTGCTGTTGTAGACATAGATGGTAGTAAAGAGCACCGAAACCAGCGGAACCGTGAGCAGCACGATATTCAGCACCGTAAGGGCTCCTTTCGAGGCATTGTCCTCAAGCCCGAAGGCGCTCCAGGAAAAAAGCGCAAGCATAATCGTGTAGGCGATCACGATCTTGTTTTTCAGGATATCGAGCGCTATGTATTTGAGAATTCCGGGCATATTTTTGTGAGTTGCAGGTTATTTCTCGTCTTTCATAATTCAACCCCTATTTCTCCCGATTTCAGAAGCTGCAGCACCGACTTTGCCACCGTATCCTGCCCGGTAAGGTTTTTAAGCTCCTCAACGTCTTTATGAAGCACCAGGCTTCCATCCTGCATGAAAATGAGCTGTGTTATGAGGTCTTCCAGCTCACTGAGTAGATGGGAGGTGATCAGGGTGAGGCAGCCTTCCTGCCCCGATTTTATGATCTTGTCTTTCAGGATACCGGCTGCCAGCGGGTCGAGACCGGCCGTCGGCTCGTCCAGGATAAGCACCTGCGGTCGGAACATGAACGCCAGCGTAGCGCTTACTTTCTGCGTCGTGCCCCCGCTGAGGGTCCTCATGCGTTTATCAAGCAGCCTGCTTATCCCGAATTCTTCATAGAGCTCCATGTCGGGAAGAGCGCTGCTGCTGCGGATGCCCGCCACCATATCGATAACCTGTCCTATGGTCATATTTTCGGGATATCGCCCGATCTGCGGCATGTAGCCGATCCGGGCGCGGTAGAGATTGTCGTTGCGGATGTCTTTGCCGTCGAAGAAAATACTGCCTTCGTCGGGCAGGACCATCGCAAGGATGGATTTGATCAGTGTCGTTTTACCACAGCCGTTGGGTCCGATCAGCGCTATACATTCTCCCGGATCGAGCTGGAGGCTGATGTTATTCAGCGCCTTCAGCTTCCCGAAGCTTTTCGAAATATGACGGATCGTAATCATAGCCGGACCGGTTTGGTAAGGGGGCGCCTGTCTATAAAATTGTCGGGCGTAAGGCTGGGCAGCAGCTTTTCGGATTTATCGAGAAGATTGATCATAAAGCTCCGGAAGAGCAGCATAGCCGGCGGATTCTTTTCGACGATAATGGAATAAAGGCTAAGCGGATGGTAGGGCACATCGCCCACTCCGTCCTTGTCGAGGTCGTATCCTTCGTACTTGTCCCAGTAATTTTCAGTGAATTCGTTGAGGGTCAGGAACCCGTTCGTGCCTACGTCAAACGTATTGCCGGTGAAGTTGTTGCGGCGGATCTTGTTGTCCATGCAGTTGGCCTGGAGCCGCATGGCCCAGCCGTTCGACTTCAGCGTATTCCTTTCCATGGTGATCCGGTTTGAACCGTCGAAAAAAATACCTGTCGTGTTTCTAGTAAACGTATTCCCGGACAGGAAGCAGTCCGAAATTTCTTTCAGCAGCAGGCCGTAAGCCGAATCGCCCCAGTTTTCCTCGAAGGTGTTGTTCATCATCACCACTTTTTTAGTGAACATGACGGCCACGCCCGCCCCGTTGTTCCTGAAATAATTGGTGATATAGGAGTCGTCGTTGGAAAACATGAAATGCAGCCCGTACCTCAGGTTGTTTTCAGAAATATTTCTCCAGATGACCGAGTGTGTAACAAACTCAAAGTAGATGCCGTCGCGGTGCCCGGAAATGCGGTTCCCGGAAATCTGCAGGTTGGCGCTTTTCCAGCAATGTATCCCGTTGCCCGACTGGTGCTCCTCTTTTTGAGAGGCTTTCACTAAATTATTCCTGACAATGCAGTCGGTGCCGTATTGAATGTAAATGCCGAAGAAATTATCGACAAGCTCGTTTCCTTCAACCGTAACCCGCGCCGAATCATAGATCTTGATCCCGCCCGGGTCGCTCATGGCGCTCCGGCCTGAATTCTGAATGCGCAGCCCCCTGACGGTGACATCGCTTTTTTTGACCGAAAGCACTTCAAATTTGTTTTCCCCGTCGATCACGGGCATGCCTTCGCCCAGCAGGCAGACGGATTTATCGATAACCAGGTTGCCTTCTTTATAGAGACCTTTCGAAACGATGATCGTGTCTCCGTCCTTACATGCGGCCAGGGCGGCCGAAATCGATGCTTGATGCCCGGCCGGAGCAACACGGATAGTCGTACTGCCGGCAGGTTTGCTGAAAAATAAGAGCGTTGCCGGAAGCAAAACCAGGAACCGGCCAATCGTATCAATGATGATGCCCATGATCATTTTGGTGGTGGTGCTTCCCGGCGCTGACATGCTTCCAGTCAGCGACAGTCGCCCCGTATTCCGCGGCAAATGCTTCCGCAGCCTGCCTGGATGAAAAAGCCGCCGTATTTCCGCCCATCGGGCTTTTGATATTCTGATGGGTTACATACCAGGCGGTGGTTGCATCGGTGAGCCGGTTGTCTTCCGGGAAATCGCAGATATAGTAGTTGCTGATGTTGTCCGCACCGTTTTCCTGTAAATAGGCGAGCATGCAGCTCAGGTCGTCGAATGTGTACACCCGTCCTTTTTTAGTTGCGATTTCGGCCCCGAATTTTCCGTCGGAAATGGTCATCCTGCAAAAATTGCAGCCGTCGACATTCAGTTTGATGGCCTGGGGGCCGTCGCCGCCGCATGAAAAGATGGCTGCTGCGAGAAGCATTGCCGGAAGTCCCGCGGTTTTCGCGGCGTAGCGGAAACGTCTTTTCCCGAAGGTCGTTTCGTTGAGCAGCGCCGCGACGACAAGCAGCCCGGCGGCTATGAAGAGCCATCCGCCGGTTGCGGGGACAGAAAATGCGCCGAAATTCAGGAGCTGCTTAAACCCGATGAGCGGGGGCTGGTAAGTCATTCCCGGTACCTTAATGGCCGCGTTGGGGTCGAGCGTATGCCCGTAATCGTATTCCCAGTACCAGAAATCGACCATCGCTACTATTCCGAACAGGACGAAGGCTGCAAGGGCCGCAATAAGCGCCTTTTTGGAGCGTATAATGGCCACCAGCAGGAAAGCCAGCACGAACGTCCCTATCAGGTACGGTAGTATCGTGAATTCGGGAAAATCTTCACTATGAAGCGTTTTCATGCCGATGTAGTGGTTCAGCCCGTTGATGATCTCCACATCTCCGGCGATCTTATGGGCCCATATTTCGAGCTTCAGCCCTTCGGGGTACTGGGGAGCATCCAGGTCTATCTGCCAGATGGGGACGTATAGCGAAATTGCCAGGCAAACAGAAGCCAATACCAGCAGCAGGCTCGACGGTTTTGAAATTTTCAGACTCATTTCTTTTTGGGATAAATCCGGCCTGCACCGGGCAGGCCGGATCTTCACGAATACTACTGCGCAGCTACTTTATCACCCAGGCGGAAACTGAGCGGGACGTTGCTGCCCTTGGGCGAGACGCGTACATACCCAGACATTTCCTGGTGAAGCGCAGAGCAGAAATCGGTACAATACATAGGGAAGATGCCTGTCCGGTCGGGAACCCACTTAAGGGTGATCGTTTCCCCGGGCATGATCAGGAGCTCGGCATTGTTGGCGCCTTTGATCCCGAAGCCGTGAGGTACGTCCCAATCCTGCTCGAGGTTGGTCACGTGGAAATAAACCTCGTCTCCCATCCTGACCCCTTCGATGTTGTCGGGCGCAAAATGCGACCGGATCGACGTCATGTAAACATGCACTTCGTTGCCTTTCCTTTCGACCCGGGCATCGGCTTCACCATTTGTTTTATGGGGATGGTTGTTCGCATTTATATCATATATTTTGATCTGGTTGTCGCGGATCAGATCGGCAGTCACGGCCTGCGCGTAGTGAGGCTCGCCGATGGTAGGATAATCGAGGATCAGCTCCATCTTATCGCCGCTGATGTCGTACAACTGCGCGCTTTGCGAAAGCTCAGGGCCGGTAGGCAGGTAGCGGTCTTTGGTGATCTTGTTATAAGCTACCAGGTATTTGGCATTCGGTTTTTTCGTGTTCCCGCCGGGTACCATCAGGTGGCCTACCGAGTAATAGGTAGGCTGACGATCCAGCACTTTCAGGTCTTTTATATTCCATTTGACGACTTCCGACGATACAAAGAAAGAGGTATAGGCATTCCCTTTGCCGTCAAACTCTGTATGCAGCGGGCCAAGGCCCGGCTTTTCGACTTCGCCGTACAATGCCGCCTCGTATTTGACCACCGGTATGCCGTTGTATTTTTCGGCCTCAAAGTTATTTTCGCTAATCGCTTTCTGAAGTTTGTCGAAGCTGAAGACAGGAATAAGCGCCGCGAGCTTGCCGCTGCCTACTATGTATTCGCCTGTCGGGTCGACGTCGCAGCCGTGGGGCGATTTCGGGCAGGGGATAAAGTAAACGATATCCGGAAATTCGGAGACATCCAGTACCGTTACTTCCGTTTTGATCTCCGACTTGCCGGTGTGGGTATGCTCGTCGAACTTATTGTGCGCATACTTTACAGACTCTTTTTTACCTTTTCCCGCCTTGATGTACTCTTCGGCTTTTTTCCAGTTTACGGCCATGATAAAGTCCTTGTCATTTTTGGAAGCGTTGACTTCCAGCAATGTATTAGCCTGCTCGGTATTGTAGGTGCTGAAGAAAAACCAGCCGTGAGATTTGCCTTTCCCGGCCCGGGCCAGGTCAAAATTGACGCCGGGTGTTTTCAGCTGGAAAGCAATGTCCATACCACCGTTTTCCTTGTCTATGCTGACAAAGCTGATATGCCCTTTGAAATTCTCCTTATAGGTATCGATGGATACATCGCCTGCAGGCCCGTCTTCCGGAACGCTGAAGCGTGTGCCTGCCACGATATATTCCGAATTTTCAGTACCGAACGGCGAGCTGTGGTTTCCTCCGCTGTTGGGCAGCTCGATGATTTCGGCCGTACGGAAGGTTTTGAGGTTGATCCGCGCCAGGCGGGGGGTATTGTTACCGTTCACAAAAACCCATTTGCCATCCGCTTCCCCGTTAGTCTGCGACATCTCAACGTGGTGCAGGTCGTCCCAGGGCACGAAGCCGTGGGAAGTATTGAGCATAGGCTTGGTCTCCTCGCTGTATCCCCAGCCTTTTTCAGGATCTACGGAAAACACCGGGATCACCCTCAGCAGGCGCCCGCTGGGCAGGCCGTATACGCTGAGCTGGCCGCTGAACCCGCCGGAAACAAAGTTGTAGAATTCGTCGTATTTCCCCG
>MEDT01000249.1 GCA_001724175.1 Cytophagaceae bacterium SCN 52-12
GAGGCAGCTCCTTCAGGGCCTGCCGGTTTTCAAGCAGCAGGATGATCCAGGCCAGCAATTGCACCGCTCCCGCCGCCACCGTGATCCAATAGAGCCAGCCTGGTATCCTGATCCAAAGAAGCGAAAGAAACAAGGTCGGGAAAACCGTAACGGCAACGATCCTGAAGTACCTGCCCAAACCGGGGAAATCCTGCCGCCCTGCCAGAAGCGCGACCGACCCGAAGAAAAACCAGCCGTTATACTGGAAATGCAGGTAATAATAAACAGATCCCAGGTACCAATCAGCATTTATATGCTTAGTGCTCATCATATAGGCAAGCATAAACGGCCCCGCCGACGACAATACATGCAGAACAAGCGCCATCACAGCCCACGGGAGCGCCTGGTATCCTTTGGGAAGGCTTTTCCTGTCTTTTATGAAACGTATGGCAAAAAGGACGGCCAGTATAATCCCGAAGGTCGAAAAAGCAATAGAGACAGCCTTATAACCCTGCATCGTGAACGCGATCAGCATCCCGAACGAACTGAGCAGGTTCAGCCCTATCAGGATTTCGTATTTACGCATGGTCCGCCCGGACACATAAGGACGCATAAGTCCTGCGAGCCCGCAATACAGCATATGGGTGACCCAGCCTCCGAAGGCAAAATGCGAATGCGCATGCAGCAGGTTCCGCTGCTCAAAAAAGGGAAAATCAAATGCGATCTTGTAGCGCATTATCAGGCCGTAGAGCGCCACGGTTGCCAGGCTGAAGAGCCCTGCCTTGAACCAGAACCGGAGTCTGTCCTCTGTCATGTATTTTTAAAAATATAGTTTATGGCCGATAATGGCGACTTTCCCCTCCCTGCTCAGCCGAAGCAGCGTCCTGATGACCGTCTCTACTCTCAGGCCCGTAAAACCTGCTATCTCCTGCCGTGTGTAGGGCACTTTCCTTTTTTCCCTGCTGCCGGAGGCCGGCAGGTTCTTATTTAAGAAAGCAATGATCTTCTCCTCAGGCGTCTGGTTGACCCATATCTGTACCGACGACGCCTTCTGGTATATCCGTTCCGCAAATTTGTAAAGAAGCCCTGCGACGGCTTCTGGATAATCTTCCAGTATATTCAGAAACCTTTCTTTTGTAATTCGTATGATAACGCATTTCTTATTAGCCTGCGCAGTGCTTGGATAAGATCTCCCCAAAAGCAAAGGCGGCTCGCCGAAACTTTCTCCGGCGCTGAAGATCCCTTGTATCAGGTCCTTCCCGTCATGGTTGGATGAGAACATCTTCACCTCGCCTTCCACTACCTGGTAGAAGAAATTGGGTGTTCCGCCCTCCCAGAAAATGACAGATCCTTTCTCGAATTTCCTGGCGATGCCGCCATAAGCAATGAGGATATTATAATCTATCTGCATCGGCTAAAACGTTTCATACAGCTGACAACCGGCCCGGATCTTTAGCTGCTGCGGTTTTCAAGCGCTATCGCCCCCGGGAAAAGTATGTTGTTTTCAAGATGGATGTGTTTATGCAAATCTTCTTCAAACTCTTTAAGCATGGCAAAGGTAACCCGGTAGGTGCCGCATGCGTCCGCGGGCGGCGTATAGCTGTCTGTCAGCCCGGCTATTTTTCTGAAACGCTCCCCTTCAGCCTCGTGCTCGTGCTCCATCATCCGGATAGGGTTGTCTACTGACCCGAAAGGAGGTCTTTCTGCTTCTTCTCCGCGCCATCCGGCCCCGGCGAGCTCACTAATATACGGAAAAAGGATCATTTCCTCCTTCTCCATATGATGTTCAAGCGCATCGGAACACGCTGTAAACAACCGGTTTATCTCGAACAGCTCCGGGTGGTTGGCGCCATGTACGTGACACAGCTTATGAAGGAACTGGCGCAGCACCGGCGATTTCTCCGCCACGTACCGGTGATGCGTCTTCACGATGTAGTCGACCAGCAGGTCGAGCGGCCACGACTTGAAATCGATCTGGTTATCGGCTTTGACAGCCAGGACGGCTCCGAGCTCGGCAGTCAGCGCATTGGCATTGATATTTTTCTTCTCACAGACTTCACGGACGGTCTTATGCATCCATATTGTTTTTTGAAAATACGGCCGCAGTCCGGAAGTCCTGGGCTACTATTTCTCCGATGGTTTTTTCAAGTAAGGTTTCCATTATTATACTTATTTAATTCTAAAACTGACTTATTTACAACTACATAGCTAACTTTCCAATCAACGATCCCCGATAGCCACCGGGGCGGGACACATCATCAAATCATCAAATCATCACATTATCACATCATCACATTGTCTAATTGTCTCATCACTTCAAAGGCGTCGCCTCATTGCTCCGGTAATACTCTATTTTCGAGAGGAACATAGAAGCCATCCTTTGTCCCCGCCACTTGGCTTCATGTGCCTTTTCCCCGTCAAAAAAACGGTCGACCGTATGAAACCACAGGGCAAGCCAGTGCTCGAAATGACGCTGCTCCAGCGGCATCGATGCATGCGGGAGAAAGGGGCTTCCCGAATAGGTATGCTCCTCCAGCAGGACTGTCTGCCAGAAACGGTACATTTTCTCCAGGTGGGCGGGCCACCGGTCTTTTATGACACCGATGAAGATCGGACCGATCAGCGGATCCAGCTTCACGCTGTCGTAAAAGTTATCTACCAGCAGCCTGATATCTGCTATGCTTTCTATGTCTTTTCTTTCGCTCATGACGTTCAGTTTCATTTGTATAAAAAGGTGTTAGCTTTTAGCTGTAAGGTGTTAGGTAACTGAGCTCCTCGAAGGGTTATTCATCGGCCGGTTTGTGTGCCGCTAAAACCTAACAGCTCATGCCCATTTCAGGGGTGAAAAAAGTAGCTGAAGAGATAATACATGGCCCATCCGGTAAACCCGATGATCAGGATCCAGACCCAGGCCGGAATGCTTTGCGGCGTTTCGCTGCCTTCGATAAGGAATTCTCTCTGGTTGCCTTTACCATAAGCGTTGATCATCAGCGGCAGCACGCCGTCTACCACCGCATTCTCCGCAATTCCTTCCACGGCAATCGCCGGCCCGTTGCGTACCACGAACGGTATTTTCCGGATCCCCTCCTTTCCCGAAGGATCTTTGCTCACGATCCGGAGCGTATGCTCCCCGTCGGTCAGCTTGCGGGTATCCAGCTCGAAGCTTACCGGCGACGTCAATTCCGCAATCGGCCTGCTTTCTTCGTCGATAAAAATAAAAACGGTGCTTTTATCTGTCATCTCACTGGTCGCTTAATATCATTCGCTTGATGTGTTTTCCTGAAGCTTCCCCGGGCCTTACAAGCCATTTAACCGTAAAAAACAGGGTGATGGCCACCATAATGGCTACCACTCCGACGATCAGGTAATCCCAGCGGCTTTCCGGCCCTGCGCCGTGGGCTATCCCTTTCAGTATCCCGGCCTGGTTTCTTTCACATACAGGACAGGCTGCCGCAGCGCCGCCCGTTACAAGGAAAAGTAGAATTGCAAACCTTGTGATGCTGCTCATGGCTGTGCTATTTTCTGGTCGATAAACTTCATTACTTCCTTCACTTCTTCAGCCGTCACTTCAGGTGCGCTGTTCCCCCAGCTGCTTCTTTCATAGTTAATGACGGCGGCTACTTCATCGGCTGTCCACCCGAGGTTTGTCCCCACAGGCGCCATAGCCGCGTATTCGGGGCGCGCATCGAAGCCGTTCATGATGATATCCACATAGAGCTGCAGGTCATCGCCCGTAACGATCGCGCTCCCTTTAAGCGGCGGGAAAGCGCCCGGCAGCCCTTCGCCGTTCTCCTGGTGACAAGCCTGGCAATTGGCCACGTACAAAGCCTTGCCGTCGGGGCCGCCCGGAGCTTCACCATCCTTTTGCACCTCATTTTTTTGCCGTGCATAAAGAAACGAGGGCGCTTCGCTGCCATCCGGTAAGGGAACCTGCTTCAGCGACTGAAGATAGGCTACCAGGTCGAGCGCTTCCCTGCCGGCGACTACTTTGCCTTTCCTCCCTTTCAGGTATTCTTCCGGCAGGTTCACTACTACGTCAGATTCAGCCGGCTCGTCTTTGAGCGTGAAGAGCCATGGATACGCGGGCATCACAGACTCTTTTACGACTATACGCGGATTAAACAGGTGGACGAGGTTCCAGTCTGCCGAAGGCTGCCTGTTTCCTATATCCGTCAGGTCGGGCCCGGTTCTCTCCGTTCCCATCAGGGTGGCCGTATTCCGCCAGAAATCCGTTCGCCTGATCCCGGCATAGTCGGCCGCAACGCCCGGCCTGCTCCCCCACTGCCTGTCCATGTCGACGTTACGGACCTGCTGCGTATGACAGGCTACGCATCCGTTGGCAACGAAAGCCGCCTTACCGCGCCCGGCTTCAGGGCTTAGCTCTTCCGCCCCCGGCAGCGGCCGGTTATTTTCCTGATTGTGAATTGCCGGCATAATGGCCACCAGCATCGTTAATCCCACAAAGAGGGCTGTGGCACTTCCGAACAGGTATCGGTGATCATCGAATATTTTCATTTTGTATAAAAAGGTGTTAGCTTTTATTCATACCAGGTTTGGGTGCCGCTAAAACCTGAAACCTGACAGCTCATGGCTATTTCGTTTATTAAGCTGCTTGTTGCGCCGCACTGAGTGCTGCCGAAGTGTAAAGCTGCAAAATCGCCCGCCTTATGCCTTTTCCTGCTCAGCCGGTACCCTTTCCGCCAGTTTCCTTATCGCCAGCTCCCTGACATCCGGGGCGGGGCGGGCCACGATCATCCTGTACATATTATAGGCGAAGAAAATATGCGACAGCCACATGAGGCTCCCGCCTATGGCTCTCCAGAGCCAGTAGGGCATCATAGCCGATACGTTCTCTATAAACGGCTTTCCTTCCATCCACATCAGCCCTTTCAGCGTTCCGCCGTACATAAGAGGTACCGAATAGAACATGAGCCCGATCAACGCCAGCCAGAAATGAGCCCCCACCGTGATCTGGGGCGCCTCCCGGCCGGTCAGCCTTGGTACCACCGCATATATTGCAGCCCACAGGAAGAAGCAAATGATGCCGTACATGGTAAGATGGGAATGCGCTACCGTAAAATCGGTAAAATGCCACAGCAGGTTCGTAAACCGGAATGCCTCCGCTGTGCCCTGGAGAGACCCGGTGAAATAAAAGACGATCCCCACCAGGAAAAAGGGAAGCGTGTAGCTGTCCTGCACCTTATGCCAGGCCCCTTTGAAGGTCATCAGGAAATTGGTCGTGCCGGCCACTACCGGGATCACCATCCCCGCGCTGCCGACTATAGCCACTGTCTGGAGCCACCAGGGAATAGCGCTGAAGACAAAGTGGTGGGTACCTATCAGCGTGTAAAAAAGGATCTGCGTCCAGAAAGCCAGGATTCCCAGGCTATAGGAATAAATAGGCTTGTTTAGCTGCTGCGGTAAAAAATAGTACACGATCCCCAGGGGAAAGAGCATAAACCACATGCCTACCCCCTGGTGCATGTAATATCCCTGCACGATGGTCTCCCCGAGGCCGTTCTGCCAGTACGGAATATAGGCCACCAGGGCGATGACAATCGTAAAGATGATGGCCGAAACCATGTACCAGTTGGAGATGTAGATCTCCCGTGTCTTGCGGGCCGCTATAGTTTTCAGAAAATTGACGAGCGTAAGCCCGAGCCCGACCGCGAAGAGCAGCATGACCGGCCAGACATATTCCCTGTATTCGCCTCCCCCGTTGTTGATGCCCGCCATCAGGCATATGGTCCCGATCGCCACGGAGGCGTTGATCAGGCAGAGGGCATACCATCCCCACCTGATGCTGGCCAGGCCGACGTTGCTGACGCGCGGTACAATGTAATACCCCAATCCCAGCATACCCAGCGACGCCCATCCCCAGAAAACCGAATTGGTATGAACAGGCCGCAGCCTGCCGAAGCTCAGCCAGCTTGCCTGGTCAATATCGGGTGCTACAAATTTAATGCCGACATACTCGCCGACGCTTGTACCGAATAAAAGCCAGCCGGTAGCACAGGCAAGATAGGTGATCACCAGCCTGGATAAGGCCGGATCTATATGAGGGCGGGGCAGCGCTTTCTTCTTAACCGCAACAATAGGCAGGCCGGGCGCCGAATTAACGGTCAGCAATCCCCTCGTATCTTCCGCAGGCTCATTCCCCGACAACTCCCTGTGCGTAAGTGCATAGTCAAGCGCTGCCTTCCGCCTCTCCAGCGCAGCCACATCTTCAGGTTTCAGTGAACCCAGATAAGCTGCAAGACTTCCGGCCTCCTCCGACAAAAGCTGTTCATTCTGACGGACCATTATTTTCCTGATCCTGAAAAAAAGGAGAATTAGTCCAGTCAGGACAGGCAATAGAACCAGTATCAGCGTGATGATGATCCCTCCTTCTCCCAGAAGCGAGCTTCCGTCGCTCTTAACCGGCGTCTGGGCATTGGCGCCGTTACAGCAGAAAATGCCGGTCAGACCTGTGATAAGAACGACTGCCATCAGGCGCGGTTTAAAAGGCGCCAATCTGTATTTCAGCAGCTCCCCGATCTGGAAGCTGCTCATTTTGCCGACATGCTCCCGGAGTCTCTCCCCCGCTCCCTCCTGCCCGGTACCGTAAAGAGGACCGGCGGAAATGATCTTTTTCCGGAGTGCAACGGCCAGAAAAAACAACAGCGCAGCCATGACCAGCACAGACAGCGCCAGCCCTCCTATGATCACCTCTTCCAGCCGTAGCGATAATGCGGCCGGTGCCTGGGACTGAGCCATATGAAACCAATTATATTCCGACATATTCACGGCAATTTTATTTTACAAGATATTAATACCTTTTTATCTTTATTTATATTAAAAAAAACGCTATTTGTTCATCTGTAGTCTGTTTGCAAAATATTTGTCGTTTAATTCAAGCCGCTCTCCCGGGGCTGGTTGCCGGTCTCCGGCAGCTGATCCCTGATTGCCGGCCGCCATAAAATCATCGTTTCAAAAAAGCCATGCTCCCTTCCAGCGCGTCGGTAAAGGCTCCTACCTTGGAGCTGTCCAGCATCTCGAAGAGGCCAAGGCGTATCTTTTTAAATTCATGGTGAATAGGACAGGGCTGGGACTCAGAACATTGTCTTAAACCAAGACCGCAGCCCTGGAATATTTTATCGCCGTCTACCGCCCGCACGATATCGGCCAGCGAGCGATTCATGGACACATTGTCGAGGTAAAAGCCGCCGTTAGGCCCTTTGGCCGACTGAACAATCCCTTTGCGGCTCAGCTCCTGAAGTATTTTAGCGATGAAATGTTCGGGGGAATCTATCCCTCTGGCAATATCTTTGATCCCTATCCTATCGCCTTCCCTCGTTTTCTGAGCAATGAATATCATAGCCCTGATCGCGTATTCGCAAGTTTTGGAAAACATAACACCATTTTTTACGGGACAAATATAAAGAAAACCAATAATAAAAGAGAGAAATATCTTTTATTTATTTTATCCCTTCTTACATGCCCAGCTGCCGTTTTCCTTCTTCCGACAACATTTCAAAGCTCCATAGCGGATCGAACGTCAGGTCTATCTCCGCTTTACGACCGGGAAAGGC
>MEDT01000250.1 GCA_001724175.1 Cytophagaceae bacterium SCN 52-12
CCGAGGATCAGCCTGGGCGTGAGCGGGTGTTCCTCACGCCAAAAAACATTCTTTCCTTCCTCTGAAAATGCCCTGACGTTTATTCTGATAGGTACCAGGCTGTCCGTTTTCAGTTCCAATTCCGAAAAAGGGATCTTCACTTCGGCTTTCAGTATGCCTTCGGCCAACCCGGCGCCGCCGGGGGCGTTTGAAACTAATGTCATAGGATACCGCCTGGCGGGCCAAAGCCTTTTTGGCTCAACCCAAACGTCTGCCGACCTCAAAGACCCGGCTTTTGCTTCTATCCCTTTCTTTGAGAAATCCGCGATCATAATATGCAACGTTTCTTCCTTATAATCAGCCTTCCACCGTAAATTGCTTTCCGCTCCGCCTTCGAACCGATTCCAGGACCCTGGCGAACCGGAAGGATGAAAGGGCAGCGCATAGGCGACTGCCCCCTGGGGAGATTCGCCCGTGTATTCGGGAAATAGCGCTTCATGATTGTCTATCGCCTTGCGAATAGCCGGCAAGTCATGCGCGAGCGTCATTTTTAATTGACTGATCCGCCACTCCAGTTTTTCGGGATAATACTTGTAGCCTTCTGCTTCCGGGTGAAATCCCAGCCTGGAGTCGGCCCGGCAAAGCTTGATAAGGTCGTTACCTGATTTTATTTCTTCCTCTATGATATCTTCCAGCTCGTCAAGCACAGCAACCCTGCCTTCTCCTTTCATCCGGAACAGCTTTTCCCGGAGCTGGTAAAACCTGAGAATATTGTACCCGCTCCTGAACTGAATTCCAAGCGCCTTCGCTACGCCGATGTCGAGTGTCCGCTCTTTGTTCCCGGAATATTTCTCACCAAGACCATCCAGCAGGCCAAGTCCCCGCTGCCAGGAATCGCTCATACGCCTGCACATCGAGACCATCTCTTCGAGCGATAATATTTCGGGGAAAGACTCCGCTATGCGGTCTCCGCTGGGAGGCCAGGGGAGGAGCGTATTTCTTGAACCGAGCTGATAGGTTGGCGAAAGGGGGGCGTCGCGGGGAGTAAGCAGCAAGGGCCAGACCGGGCCGTCATGCATCGGCCCGAAATACTGGAAAATATTGGTGAGCGGGTAGTTCTCATAGGCTTCACTAAAATGCTTCCATGCCTCCGTTACTTTTTGAACGTCTTCTGTTTTCCAGTAATAAGACGCCAGTTCGTTGAGAAAGGCGTCTTCGTCAGGGTAAGGCTCAAAAGACAGCCGTTCGGTCGCTTTTACCATAAGGCCGGGATACGAGCCCATGATCCAGCTCAGCATGGTATGCGTCACACCCAACCGGCGCATCGCCGAAAACTTTTTGTAGATAAGAGAGGGCACAGGCAAGTAGGGCACCGTCGCGACTTCATGGGAAGTAGACGTCTGTATTTTTGCCGACACGGGGGTGTGTTTTTCAGCGGCATTTTTAGCAATCCTTTCAAAGCGATCGCTTGGTCCCGGCTCAGAAAGCCAGTAATCCCCGCCGATCAGCTCTTTCCCGAATACCGTCTTTTTGACCCCGGATTCAAAATTAAACTGGAGCACGACACCCTCGGGTGTATTCGATGGAATATCATAAACCCAGTCTGCCAGTGTTGTGGGAGCTCCCCTCGTCTGGAACTGCGGCTGGGGCATATACAGCCAACTGATCAGCTCCGCTTCCGGTTCGGCGTCTTTCATTCCTTTATTCATTGCCGAAAGCGAATGATGGAGAATTTGCCAGGGCGGCATTTTTGAGCACCTCGGACAAGTGATTTCGCCTCCTCCCGTAGCCGGTAAGGCGCTCAGGCATGTTGTGTACAATTCTCCGTGAGAAATATTGAGTATGCCGCCCAGACCCGGCACAGCGGAGAAAATTTTGTTGGTAGCCTGGTAGAGGTATTGCTGCCCGGGAGCCCCGCTGGCACAAAGGAAATAGGCATTGCCTCTCCGGTTCCCTGCCAGATCGGGATGCGCGGCCAGGATGGGATCTCCTACCCCGAAACGCACATGCGGCTCCATCGTCTTGATGTAGATGCGGATCCCGTACCGGAGACATTTATTGACGATCTGCCTCAGCTTTTCAAGCCGTCGTTCTCCTCCCGCTCCTGCATTTGGCGTAATTTCCGTTGAGACCAGGTCGCCAAACCCGACACTATTCTCTTCCCCATCCTTGCTGCTGACGGTTACCCAAAGTCCGTTTACGCCTTCATGAGACAAGCGATTGAGATAGCCGTCAGGATAATAATCGATATCGTCCATAAGCTCGTCGCCCGCTCCGGCCTGATTCCCCGGACGCTTGATAGGACTGAAAAAACAGCGGGAAATCCTCCGCTTCACGATCGGGACTTTCGTCACCGAGCCTATCGGGAGATACGGGTCCCCGTTCTTCAGCATTTCATCCTGGAGATAAAAAACCCCTCTTCTTATTCCGTCGGGATCGCCTGCTGCAATTTGCCCGAAATCCCTGGCTATATCTATTCTGAATTCCTCTCCTTTTAAAGTTGAGTCCTTAACGATCTTCAACCTATAGCCGCTGCCATACCCGATTTTACCGGCCAGACAGAAGTTACGAAGATCTTCATATACAGTCTGCAACCGAAGCTTTGGATCCGGGAACAAAGTATCCGGTTTTATCCCGCCCCTGAGATCAACCTGGTTTCGGGTCTTTTTTTTGTGCTCCCATTCGATCTTTGTCCAGAACGGGGACTTCAGATCTTCAACAAAATGCCAGGACTGCTTTGACGGCTGTGGCGGTATGTGATCGATAGATAACGGATCGTAATTCCGGGATTGCCCTATTGCCGATTGACAAAACACAGACAACGCCAATAATCTCAAAATCTTCAGGGGACCCATCAGGCGTACAAAAGCTTTTAAATTCTTATATCTTATCCTACCGGAAGGCACGCGGGGCCGATGGGTTCAAAAGATTTGTACCCGAGCACAAATTCCTGGTGGCCCAGGCTTTCCGAACAGGTCATTTCGCCGTGCGCTACACGGATGATCTTCTCTACGATCTCGTCGGCGACCTGGTCAGTTGTGGCCTCGTCATAAAGGATCTTCCCGGCATTGATATCCATATCTTCCTCCATCCGGCGGTAAGTTTCGGGGTTCGCGCATATTTTGATCACCGGCGAAATCGCCGAGCCGGCAACCGAGCCTCTCCCCGTGGTGAACAGCACGCAATGCGCGCCGGAAGCGATCAATTCATTCATTTCCCATATATCGTTGGGATTGGGAAACCCAAACCGAGGCTCTCCGTCCGGTACGATATCCATCAGGTAAAGCCCCTTGCGCCCGGGCCTGTCGGCCGGCTTGATCATCCCTACGATAGGCGCGGAGCCGCTTTTGCAATAGGCGCCCATCGATTTTTCCTCCAATGTGGTCAATCCGCCCTCTGCATTACCGGGCGCGAAGCTGCCGTGCCCCATGATGGAATAATAGCGGGCAGCCTTGTTCACTGCTTCTATCAGCTCATTTCCCAGTTCGGCTGTTACGGCGCGGCCGGCCATATGGTGCTCAAGGCCGATCATCTCGCCGGTATTTTCGAAAATAGCGGTAGCGCCCATTTCCACGATCTTGTCGAATGCCCTTCCTGCAGCCGGGTTGGCCGTCAGCCCGCTCGTAGCGTCGCTGCCTCCCGATACTACGCCTATGATCATGTCTTCAAACGGCAGCACCGCCCTGGGCACGTGAGCGATCTCCGACAATGCCGACTGCACAAACGCTTTTCCCTCCGTGATCGAATGGCCCGTACCGCCGGTACTCTGGATCCCTACCAGCCTGACGGGCCGCCCGCTGGCTTCTATATTCGCAAGCAGCCTGTTCCTGTTGAAGCTTTCGCAGCCCAGGGAGACCAGCAGCACGGCGCCTACATTGGGATGCGTGCAGAGCGCATTCATCATTTTATCGGCATAGCTGTTGGGATAGCAGCCGCTGAAGCCGATCACATGCACCGGGTCGTCAGGAAAATACATGGCGATCCTGCGCGCTACGTGATGCGCGCATTCCACCAGGTAGGCGATCACCACTACGTTCCGGATCCCTACCCTGCCGTCCGCACGCTCGTATCCGATTATTTCACTTTTTCCCGATAAACTCATGGTCCAATGTAAATGTAGGCAAATAGTCACTCTTCAGATTGTGCAGGTGCACATGCGCTCCCCTGGGTATGTCCTCGGTCGCTGATCCTATCGGGATTCCGAATTTGATTACTTTCCCTCCTTTCGGGATAAACTCCGCAGCGATCTTATGCCCCAGCCCGATCGGGTATTCATAGACCAGCTCTTCGCCGTCAAACCGCATCATTTCCCCGGCCCCGATCAACCGCTTCACTACCAGGACATTGTCGTCCCTGTGAATTCTTAACAATTTCTCCATTATCCAAGTTCTTCTAATGCACCCTGATTTTACTCCCGTAGAGGGCAAAATACAAAATATACAGGTAAGAAGGAATACAAATCAGGTAAGCCAGCTGATGATTGAAGAGGCCGGCGAGATACCCGAACCCTAACGGCAACAGGGCGCCGCCTATAATTCCCATAACCAGGACGGAGGAACCCGTTTTGGTGAATTTCCCGAGGTCGCTCAGCGCCAGCGGAAAAATTGCGGGCCAAAGCAGCGAATTCGCGAAGCCCAGCAGTCCGACGAAGTAAATCGATATTTCGGCGGGCACCGTCACCAGCAGCAGCGTTACCAATATCCCCACCACACAGCAAATGGTAAGCGCGGTCCGTTGGCTCACCAGCCTGGGAATAAACAGGAAGCCCAGGATGTACCCTGCTACCATCCCGAACGTCGGATACCACACATAGTTCTCAGGCGACGGCAATCCGAGCACCTTGGCATAGTCGTTCGCCGATCCCAGCGCCACGATCTCTACGCCGACATCGAAAAAGATCGCCACCACGCCCAGCAGCAGGTGCGGGATCTGGAAAATACTCGTCTTCGTATTGGCATAGGCCGATTCTTCGTTACCTACCTCCGTTATGTCTTCGCCTATCGCCTTCAGCTCAGGCAGCGGCGAGTACCTGGCCAGGACGGCCAGCACCACGAGTAACCCGGTAATGATGTAGAATGGCGTAATGGCGTCTGAAAGTCGTACCTCGGTCAGATCAAGGAAAATCCCCAATATGAGAGAAGCGCCTGCCAGCGCCAGCTTATCGGCGATACCCATTACGCAGATCCTGCTCGCCGCGCTTTCCTCCGGCCCCAGAAGGGTCACATACGAATTGATGGCGCCTGTAAGAAGGGTCTGTCCCATCCCTATAATAAACAATGCAAACAGGAAGAGCGTAAAGCTCGTGATCTCGGCGGAGTACCCTATCAATGAAAATCCCAGCCCCATGATCAGGAAGGCGATGCCGATCCCGCCTTTATAGCCGAAGTTTTTGATAATAACGCCCGAAGGGACTCCGAAGAGCACATAGGCGGAAAAAGTAGCGGTCATGATCAGGTAGGATGCGGCCGTCGAAACCGTAAAAGCCTCCTGTACAAAAGGGATAAAAAAAGCATTTATGCCTACTGAAAATCCCAGCACCACATACATGGTGCCGATAATTGCCATAGGAACGAGCGGGGTTTTGCCGGGCCTTTCCATGAAGGGGTCAAGGTGTGAGGTATGAGGTGTTAGGTGTCGGGGGGCTTCAGCTCCTACAGCTATCGGGGCCGAAGCCGGAATATAAACCGGAAACTGAACGCAGTCGAAGCCTGGATATAAGACCGGAAGCTGAGCGTAGCCGAAACCGGAAGCTGAGCGTAGCCGGAAGCTGAGCGTAGCCGAAGCTAGGTAGCAGGGAAAAGGATCTCCCTCAGATTGTTCATGACAGCTTCCTTCACCTCGTTTCCATAGGCCAGGGTGGCTTCCTTAGCCGTTTGCGTATACCATTTGTCATTGGTAAAGCGGCTCATGTCCGCACCTTCCGGGCACAGCGCCATCATAAGCGCCGTTTCGAGCTTGCCGGCGTGATCTATCGGGTGTGTTTGCTGTATTTCCGAGCTCAGGAAAGGATGGATGCGGATCCAGTTGAACGGGTTGTCGCCCTGCGAATGACTCTCGTAGTAATCGGCGGAATCGGCCCTTCCCCACCAGCCTTCTCCCCTTTCCTTTTCCAGGAAGGCAAAGGTCGACTGCCGTGCCGCCAGCTTAAAGCTCAGGTCGGTAGGCATCCCGGCGGTGAAGTTCTCGCTCTGGTGATGCACAAAAACATGAATGTTCCGGAAGCCTATGCGTAAAAGATTGTCAAACAACGCTTTGGCAAACGGGTTCAGGATCTGCGGCTCGATGTGCACCGATCCGTTCTGTTCGGGAGGCTCCACCGCATAGCTGCTTGCACCATAATAAAACGGGGGCAATATGATCAGGTCCTGCTCCTTTTCCAGCAGCTCCAGCGCCCTGACGACCACCAGTGTATCCACCCCGTTCACCAGGTGCGAACCGTGGTACTCCAGCACTCCCAGGGGTAATACCACAGGCGTATTTTTTTTAATGGCTTCTCTCAGTTGATCCGGGAATAACAGCTCGTATCGCATAATCAGGTTTTGGGTTAAATCCACGGACTACGCCCGTAGTTATGATATGATATAGGTTACCCCTTCGGGGCATATTTTAATAATTTCAGTTAATTATCACCGCCTCAGCTCTTTCAATTGCCTGATGGCCGACTCCACCATCAATTCACCTCCTCCCGGCGCCAGGCGGGAGTTAAGCGTCTCATAGCTGCCTTGCGAAAAAGCTTTTTTAGTAGGCACGTAAGCTATATGCGAATTCGTGAGCTCCACGAACAGCGTCGTTTTGAAAGGAGAAGCTTTTTTGATCGCCAATCCCAGGTCGGCAAAAATTTCGCCGGGAAGCCCGACTACGGCTACCTCGTCGCTCAGCCGGAACACCTGCACTTCTACCGGCAGCGTCCAGGCTTCCGTCCCGATGGTAGGCGGGATGGCCTCCTGTTGGCGGATCCGCTCCAGGGACCTGATCTTCATGGGTCTGCGGAGCTTGAACAGCCCGGTTTCTCCATAGGGCGATTCCGCATCAGCATCTTTGGCCCAGCTCAGCTCCCCCGTGTTGTAGGCCTGTAACGGTGCATATACGAATTCGGAAGCCGCTCCCAGCCGGGCTTTGGGTATCATCCTCCCTGCGGACCGGCTTTTGGCTACCCGTTCGGCAAGCCCGGAGCCGATCTTGTCGGTGGTCAGCGGCTCGCTGTCTTTTTTTACGTTAAAATGATTCAGGTCGCCGCTTGCTCCCTGGAGAAATACCGAAACAAAGCTGCCCTTCATTTTCTCCGCCAATCTGCGCGCCAGCACGCCCGGGTAATCCGCAGAAAAGGCCGTTCCGCCATAGGTGTCGGAATGAACCGCGAAGTTGGAGACTACCCCGATCAAAGACCTGTCCGAAGCCCTTTCGATAAACAGCATATGCAGCTCCGGATCGATCGGGCCGGCTGTTTTGACGATATCGGGATTCCCTTTACCCGGATTTGTCCTTACCTTCCCGTCCTTCATGATATAACGCCGGTTAAAGGAAAGGTTCGTAACCGAATCGGTAGCCTGTCTGACCGTTACCGGCGCCAGGCTTTCGTGAGCTTTTACAATCGCCTCCGTAATCCGGGCTTTAAGGAAAGCGGGGTAGCCGTTCATCCCGATCGCTTCTTCTTCGGTTCCGTCAAACTTCCTGATGTGGTTGTTCAATTCATAGATATTCCCGTGATAGGCCGGGCCGGTGTGCGTATGCGTGGCCGTGAGCATGATATTGTCGTACGGGATCCCGGTTTTCGCCGAAACCGCCACGCGTACATCGGCCGACAGCTCCCGCTCGATCCACAACAGATCGCATACCGCTATCGCCCATTCAGCTTTTCCCTGCCGGAAAACCAGGGCCTTTACATACAGGGAATCGTCAATGGCAGTCCCGAAATTACGGTAGTGCGGATAGCCGGTTTTCGGCGTAATGTCCAGTTGGGCGACACCTCCATAGAGCTTTTCAGCCTGGCCGGAAGCCTTCAGAAAGGGGAAAAAAGCTAAAAAGATCAGGGTTATTCTTTTCATGTGTTTAAAGGGCTGTCAGCTATCAGTTATCGGCAATCAGCTCTTCTTCTTCAAAACGGCGGGTCGTGCAGTCCGATTTCCGATAGCTGATCTCTGGTGGCTATCAGGTTCAGGTAAAGCACAAAAGTAACCCGGGTGGCGTACACATTCCGCTATTTTATTTTAAAAGAATGATACTATTCTTCAATCCGGTACGGCTTTCAGCTACGAAGCCCCGGAAGAGAACCCCCATTTCCGGCCAAAAGCCATACACTCGTCCCACGACATGATACCGTTCGAAGCATCGGGGGCCAGGAGACTGGACGCTGCTACACAAACGCCGGACTCAAGTGCGGCCTCCATCGGCCAGTCTTCGTGGATACCTGCGAGCACCCCTGCCGCAAAGGCGTCTCCCGCTCCGACGGTTCCCCTGATCAGATCCCTGGGAAACAGCACACAAGGCTGATAAAGGCAACGACCTTCCCTGTTAAAGGCAACAGCGCCCGCCGGGAAATGGAAAATGATCCACTTCCGTACGCCCATCCGGGTGATCTCGAAAGCCGCATCTGCCATCCGGGGAAAATCGGGCGCGCCGTTGTCATCCAGAATCCCGATGCCCGTGAGCCCTGCGGCCTCGAATTCGTTCAGGAAAAGAACATCGACAAAAGGCAGGGAAGAAGGAACGATCTTCCGGTACCTGTCCGATTGCTCGCTTACGATATCGATAGACGTAAGAATTCCCCGGTTCACCGCCTGCTCCAGCACCCTGGAAGCACCGCTTCTACCCTCCTCATCTATACGATCGAGCCCGTCCAGCAAAAGCAGGTATCCGAGGTGGAAAATTTTTGCCTCGCACGAGCTGAAGTCGAAATCGTCCGCCTGCAGGTGCGCGCTGGCGCCCCTGTAGTGGAAGAAAGTCCTCCTCCCCGAATCTGCGACCGTCATCACATCGGTAAAGGAAGTGCCGCAGTCTTTCACCACCCTGAGCTGCCGGGCATCGACGCCCATTTCCCCGCATTGTCTCAATACGTTCCGGCCAGTTTCATCATCTCCGACCATGCCTATTCCCTCCAGCGGAAAGGACACGCCCATTTTACTGAGCGCTTTCAGGACATTGAACGGCGCCCCGCCGTTGCCGGTTTTTTCTTCGAGAATATTGGCCAGCGCATTCTCCTGCGGGTAGGTATCGATCAACTTGATAAAATCGACGATCCAGTTTCCCCCGGCTATGATACCATTCCTTGCTTTCATCTGTATAAGAGGTTTTAGCTGTTAGGTGTTAGTCGCCTAAAACCTAATAGCTCATCGGTATTCGATCCGGCTAATCGTAAGCAACTTTTACAACAGACCCGGAAAGATGCGATTCGAGCGCGGCTTTGAATACCTGATGGGAGCTCACCGCTTCATCGGGCGTGACGCAGCCCAGCCGGCTCCCCAGCGCTCCTTCTCTTTCGGCAAAATAAGCCGCCAGCATCTGCATAAAGCAGTCCGGGAAACCCGGCTCGAAGATCCCTCCGGTAACCGTCGGGAACGGCACCTGGAACCCGAGGTCAGTCCGCTGCCAGACCTGCTCCCCGCTCCTGTGAAACCGCCACAAAGCCTTCGTGTCCTTGGTACTATATTTTACACCTCCTTCAGTACCGTTGATCTCGATGAGCCAGGTGTTGGTTTCGCCCGGAGCAAGCCTTTTCATTTCCAGCGACATAGGGACTGTTTCTCCTTCCAGCTCCAGCGTAGTCAGCAACGTAGCGTTGTTCCAGGTGTCGCACACCGCCCTTCCGCCTTTTCCGTCGGGGCGTTCTGTTACGATCTTCTGCAGCCGGGCAAAGACATCGGCAGGCTTCCAGCCGAGCCTCAGCGGAAGGTGCATGACGTGCATTCCCAGGTCTCCCATTACCCCGATCTTCCCGCAGAAAGCTTCCTGCCGTTTCCAGTTGATCGGCTTTTCAGGATCCATGTCGCTGGAATGCAGGAACCCGGCCCTGATATCCAGGATCCTGCCTATCCTGCCGGAAAGCGCTTCTGCATATACCCGCTGGGCACCCGGCAAAAACGGCATTTCGGAGCTGCATCTTACGAACCGCCCCAGCTCCCGGGCCTTGTCCCGTATGGCGACTGCTGCTTCCAGGTCGATCCCGAACGGCTTTTCCGCCAGCAGGTCCTTACCCGATTCGAGCACTTCGAGATAGTACTCCCGGTGCAGGTGATGCGGCAATGCCACGTACACGACGTCTATATCTTCTTTTTTCAGCAGCTCTTTATAGTCGGTAGTGAGCAGCTCCACTGAAGGGATCTGCCGGTACCATTGCAGCGCCTGCGGGTTCAGGTCGCAGACCGCTGTCAGTTGGACCTTTACCGGGAAGTCATTGAGCGCGAACCACCGCCCGAACGCGCTGGCTACTTCTTTACCCATCAGGCCTCCGCCTATGATGGCTGTATTAACTGTCTTCATGTATGAGTGTCTTAGGCCCTGTGGTCACGCCCCCTTCGACTCCGCCCGGGGAGCGTGACCACAGGGTGGGTTCAGGCCCCGGGGCTGCGCCCCAGGTGGTAATGCCCCCGGGCTGCGCTGCGCTTACCCGGGGTTATGCACATACCGCCCCTGCGGGGCTGAGGGATGGCGCCCTTTCAGGGCGGGGTTAGGGTTTGATCATGCCGATTACGTCTTCGGGGCGGGCATTTTCGTGCACAATGGCCATAAGCGCGCGGGTCATGCCGGCCGGGTCCTTGTGCTGCACGACGTTACGCCCGTATACAATCCCTCTGGTTCCCTGCTGCATCAGCTGGTAAGTCCTCTCGAGAAGCTCCTTATCCGGCGCCCGGCCGCCTCCCCGTACCAGTATGGGGACATCGCCGGCGAGCTCTACCACTTTGTGATATTCTTCCGGATCGTCGGTCGGATCGGCCTTGATCAGGTCGGCGCCGAGCTCCACAGCCTGTCTCACCATAGGGGAAATCAGCCTGATGTTGCCGTCGACCATGTAGCCGCCCGCTTCATGGTTAGGCCGGAAGACAAGCGGCTCGATCATCAACGGCATAGAGTAGTAATCACACAGCGGCTTCAGCTTCAGGATGTTCTGAATACACTGATCCGTCACTTCCGGCGCGCCCGGGATCCTGAAAAGATTGACCACTACGCAGGTCGCATCCAGGCGTAAGGCCTGCAAAACAGGTTCTTCGATCATCCGGCTGTAGAGCACTTCCGGCAGCTCCGGCCCGTAGACGTTTGCGACGTCGGTCCTCAGCACCAGGGCCGGCTTGTACTTGCCGGCAACCGACTGAAGATGACGGGCCTGCCCTACCGTCAATTGTATGGCGTCCGGATCAGCATCAATAAGTACTTTTACCGAACGATCGATGTTTTCTATACCCGATAAAAAGGAATACTCGCAAAAAAAACCGTGATCGATCGCAACGTCGAAGCATTTCCCCGACTTTTCGTTGAACAACCGGTTCAGCCTGGCTGATTTCATGTGTTTAAAGATTTAATTAGATGATGTAATTTATTTTCGGGCCGGCACGTCTGCCAGCTTTACAGGCATGCCTCCCTTGCTTTTACTGATGTCCGCACCTTTCATGAAGGTGTAGATCTCTATTGATTCCTCCGCAGGAACAGGCGGCTTTCCTGACCTGAAAAATTCCAGGATGGCGTCTACCAGTCCTTCATAGCCGTCAAAACCTCCTATCGCTTCGATCCCCCCGGCTCCGAAAACGGTTCCGCCGAAGCCGATGCGCCCTTTCCTCAATCCCCGGAAAATCCCGGTTCTGCCACCCGGCCAGAGGCCCGTTACGACATCTCCACCGGGTGTAAATACCCGTGAAACGGACTGGCAGCCCGGTCCCATTACCGTATACAGGAGCTCTACGCCGTGAATCCCGTCCCAAAAGAGGTCTACATGGCTTGACTGCAACGGCGCCGGCCCCCAGGTTTCAGCGCCGAATACTTTCCCGACAGTTTCACCCCGGGCAAATTGCTGTGCTCTCTTTACGTACCGCAGGGCCGAAGAGGTGAATACAGGTACTCCGTACTTTTTCGCTTCCCTGAAAATGGACGTTACATTCTCCAGCGATTCGGCCATAGGCTTGTCGATGTAAACCGGCTTACCGGCTTTCAGCACCGGCAGAATTTCCCTGAGATGGGGCCTTCCATCGTTGGTCAGCAGCATCACGGCATCTACGTGAGGCAGCATTTCTTCGATAGAACCGGCAAAGGCGACGCCATGCTCCCGGATGGTTTTTGAGAATTTCTCCAGCTGAGCCGTGCTGAACTCTACGTCGGGGTTGCCGGGCGGATGATAAAGCTGTGTCACCAGGCACCCCTGCCTGCCGTCTTTACCTGCCGTTCCGTTGATGATCCGGGTGAAATCCTCGCTATGAACCGAAAGGCCTATGATTCCTATGGCGGTTGTCTTCATACAAACACGACAGTATTAAATTGCTTATTATTAGGCACTTATATACCACACCCCCCGGCCCCCTCTCCTTCTCAGGAGAGGGGAAGTCGTTTAAAAGAATAACTCCCAGGAAAGAGGCTTATCCGGGTTTACTCCTCCCATTCCTTTTTCAAAGGGTCCTATGCGTTTTTTCCTTCCCCCCTCCTTTTTTCAAGGAGGGGGCCGGGGGGTGGTCCTACGGCACCACCTTCATAATACCCCTCATAACCGGGCCATGCCCCGGGAAGGTACAGACGTACTGGTAGTCGCCCGGCTGTTTCGGAGCCGCAAATTTCAATACCTCCTTCTGCTTCGAGTCGAGTAACCGCGTAGCATGGAGGATCTTCTTATTCTCCGGTATAAAACCCATTTTGAGCCCTTTATCACCGAGATCTATCGCCTGCTGGGCAACCTCATCGGCAGCGCCCGGCTCCACCACAAGGAGGTTGTGCTGCATCAGGTCGACATTATCGAGCGTAAGCTCTACCTGCTGACCAGGTTTTACGTTAAACTGGTTGACGGAAAATTTGAGCAGGGCCGTTTCGATCTTCACCTTCGCAACGGCCTCTTTCGTGAGGTCGATCACGACCGGGGGCGTTCCTACCGACTCAGCGCCTGCGCTGCCGTGTCCGTGAGCATGCGGCGGTTCCTCCGTTTTCACGCTGTCGGGGTGGGTCCAGAAGCTTTCATAGAAAGTCCTGAACTGCATTCCCGTAATCGTTTTTTCGGAAGATCCCTTAAAATGGGAGTTCCTGTCGCTCCATAGCCAGGCTACCTTCTGCCCGGCCAGCCTGGCCTGCTCCACCGGCGCTTTGAGGATTTGCTTCAGCAGGTCGTGATTTTTGACGTTATGCTGCTGATGGAGCCATAAGATCTCGAGCATGGGCAATACGTCTTCCTCCTTATTGATGTCAAGGTTCTTCAACCATTCCTTTGCCTTCGGGATCACCTCTTTGGTATCCCGCCCGCTCAGCTCGACCCTTACCCTGTACCTTGTTTCGTCTTCGCGGCTTTTATACAGCTCCAGGAGCGCTTCTACCGGCTCGCCGCCGATTTTAGCCGGCGTCAGCAGCGGCCTGTTCTTCGCCGTAACCCTGTAGACCCTGCCGTGAACCTGGTCCCTGGAAGCGTCGCGCAGGTTATAAGGCGAGTGTGTAATGACCGCGTTTTGCCAGTCGCAGAAATAAAGGGCGCCGTCAGGCCCCGTCAGGGCATCGGAAGGCCGGAAATTGGGATCGCCCTTGTAATTTGCGTCTATTACGCGCGGGGCCGCCTCGCTGTTGGGCCTGAACGTCGGATCGGTGCCGGTAAACAGGAAATTCTCTGCCTCCCGGCCTTCAATCACGCCCTCGGGCTTGTAATCGAGGTAATAGCGTTTAATGCCCTGGTAGCCGATCACGTTCAGCAGCAGGAAGTTATTCCAGTAGTCGTCCGGGAAATGAGAGCTTGCCAGTATGGTATTGGCGCATACGGGCCTCACGGTCTGCTGGAAGAGCGGCCTTTTCGCATATACCGTCACGTCGGTAGTCGATGTCACCTTTCGTTCGACATACACCTGGAATGCCTTCCCGCTGGTCCCGTCGGTGATGAACTGGTTTCCCCAGCGGTCAAAGCTGATCCCGTGCGAGTTGGGCGTGTTTTCTACGACAAATGAAAACTCAAAAGTCCTCGGATTAAATCGGTAAAGTCCCGGGGTACCCGACTCTTCGGCGGGTCCGTACGGCGTCTCGACATTTTCCAGGATGAAAATCCCCCTCTGGTAGTAGATGTACCCGTCGGGACCGTAGATCAGGTTGTTGGCGGTATGATGCGTATCGTCCGACCCGATCCCGCCGAAGAGATATTCCTTATGGTCGGCTACCCCGTCGCCGTCGGTATCCTTTAAGAAGAGGATATCGGGCGCCGAAACGACAATCACGCCGCCGTTCCAGAATTCGAAACCCGTCGGATTGGATACATAGGCAAAAGTGTTCACTTTATCTGCCATCCCGTCGCCATCCTCGTCGGTAAGATAGATCAGCCGGTCGTTTGTTTTTTTCCCGGGCTCCCATTTCGGATAGTCGCCCCAGGCCGCAACCCAGGTCCTGCCTTTGCCGTCGACCTGCATCGCTACGGGGTTGACAATTTCCGGGAATTGCTTTTCCGAGGCAAACAGGTTGACCTGCAGGTCTTTCGGAACGGTCATACTGCTGATCGCTTCAACCGGATCCAGGTACTTCACGTCCCTGGTGATGTGGGTTCCGACGATGATCGGCTCCGGCATATTGCTGTCGTCTATCTCCATATCCTTCCCTTTTGCCCGGGCCCATATCCTGCGGTCGCGGTTGGCGGTAAGGGTATCGATCATCACCAGCTCGCGGTTCAGGGTGGCTTTATTGCCGTCCTGTATAGAACGGGTACCCCATACATCGTTGCCGCTCGTGGTACGATAGCGCTTGAACCAGTGCCAGTCCTTGTCGAGCACTGCGCTGCGAAGCGAGTCCATCCCGGCCTCTCCGAGTGTGCCGGACCGGCCGAAGAGGGTTTCGGAAATATATTTTCCAATCTGGCGGTTTCCTTCCTCGTTCAAGTGCACCCCGTTGATAGTCAGCGGTTTTTCCGATTTTTCATACAGTGCTTTGCTCTCCTTAAAAAGATCCACAAACCCGACTTTCATCTCCTTCGCTACCTCCTGCATCGCCTTCGTGTATGCCTCCAGCCTCCGGTTGTTTTCGGCGCCGTCGGGCAGGTCGGGCGATTTCAGGTCTTCATGGGAGATGGGCGAGAACATCACGATCCGGGGGGCGCTTACAGAATCATATTTCTGCGCCCGCGTATGGTCGATCCAGGCTTTCAGCTGCAGCTTGAACTCTTCAGGATTGTCTTCATAGGACTCATTGTAGCCGAAGAAAGAAAAAATGACATTCGCTTTAAGCCGCGCAAGGTGGCTGTCGGCGCTTCCGAACCCCTCATGCGACCGAGGGCGGTAATGTACCTGGTCGCCGGAATACCCCAGGTTCCTGACCGTCAGGTCGTCATCCGGACGGGCCGCCTGCAAATAGGCTTCAAACCACCCGTCATGCTGAAAACGCTCTGCCAGCGAGTTCCCGATTATGACAATCCGGTCGCCTTTCCTGAGCTCCAGCTTTTCTCCCCCGCAGCTCCACAAGAAGATACTACAAATACCTGCGATAAAAAATATGCGAAACACTGCCCTGATTTTCATCCGAATAAAATAGACACTAGGTTGTTGGTTAAAAATGTTTACATACCTCACCCCCCGGCCCCCTCTCCTTTCCAGGAGAAGGGGAGTCGTCTCTTAAAGAAATCCTGACCTGGTGGTAAAGCATCACACTTAATGCATTTCGATCGAGCAGGTGCCTAACCCGGCCCTCAGAAAGTTAAACTGCACATTGGGATGATCAGCTAGCACGGACATCGGCACAGAAGTATCAGGGATCCGGTTTGAGATCATATAGGTCGTAAGCCGCTGCCCGAAGGGATTGTCGTGCATGCCCGCATGCCAGATAGAAACTTTTTCGGTCTCCCAGGTTTCTTTGGGACCTACAGTGACGGCCTGGGTAGGTATCAGCGGGACGTTTCCGCCGCAGTGCAGCCTCGAATTCTGCTGGACAGTAATGGGGTGAAGATCGAGCACCCTGGTTTCAAGCTGCTTGTATTCTTCTACTGTCATGGGCCTGTCCTTGTAAATCCCTTCCCTTCTCGGCGGCTCATTGAAAGCCCAGTGCTTCACGTCGCCCTGTCCGCCCTGCATGATCAGGCATTTTGCGTGCTTCCAGCTTTCTTTGTAAGCCGAGGTGTCGGCCTGCGGGAAATGCAGGTTCTCTTCGGGCATGGCAAACTTCTTGTCTATCCTGTTGTAGCAGAGATCCTTAAACGTCTTTTTGAAAGAAAGAGAATGTGCATCCGACACTTCCCTGCCGTTTACTACCCATTCGTCCATGCTCCAGAAATGTCCATGCTTCACCGAAATGCCCAGCTCATTGATGATCCTGGCTACGATCGGGAGCTGCTCGGTAGGACCGATCGGGCCGCAGAGACCGACCGGGCTGCTTTCGGTCGACTGCTGCCATACGCTTACGTACTCGAGCGCTTCGGCGGCATAAAACTCTTCGACGGTATCGTAAAATACCACTTTAAAACCCGGCCTCGATAACTTGATCATATCCTCGGCCGTCATAGCAGCTATCTTGTCGGTCAGCTTGCTGTCGAGCTCAAGGGTTGTATAATCCCACCAGTCGGGTGCTATTGAACTTACTTTTCTCATTGTAATCAGGTTTTAGATTTAGAACTATTCCGTGGGCTGTGTCTTCACAGCCCGCTTACTATTTACTTTCATATTACCCGTATCATTTACGGCCTGTGAGGACACAGGCCGTGGTTATGATACAGGCATGGTACTAAACTTTATGCTTCACATTCTCCAGGTAATAGCCGCCCAGCTCACGAAGCGGATCGTAGCTTTCTTCCGAAAACCCTAGGTGCGAATGCTTCCGCCATCCTTCCGCATGCCGGAATTGGCCTGACATCGCGCCCAGCTCAGCTGAAAACGCATCCATCGACAGCAGGTAGGAGTTCATCTTCTGGCTGCTTTCCAGCCACTCCTGCTGACTTTTATGTTCCCTGAGCGCGTCCATCTTCACCTCGTGGACCGAGGTGGTATCCACGAAAAAGCCGGGTTCGATCCGCTCCCCGAGCGGACCGTGCAGCCCGTGAGGCGTGGCATGGTATACGGCGCAATTGTAGTTCCCGCCGGGCGGGTTGTCGGTCGGATAGTTGGCAATACCCCTTATGAACGCGGCGGTAACCGCGAGCCTGCTGGTATTCATATGGTCTTCCATATAGTCGACCGGGGAATGCGTCAGTATCACGCCGGGCTTTACTTTCCGGACCACTTCGGCTACTTTCCTGAGCAGGTCGGGAGAATAGAATATTTCAAAATCGTTGCAGATAGGCTCATGGAATGCTGCTCCCAGCAGCCGGGCCGCGGCCCTGGCTTCCTGCAGACGGATCGCAGCGGTTTGCTCCGAATCATATACCGTGCTGCCGCAATTCCCCGTCGACAGGTTCATGTAATGGATATCGTAACCTGCCTCTTTGAGAATCAGCAGTGTTCCGGCCATTACGAACTCGATATCGTCGGGATGGGCAGCTATTGCAAGCGCTACCTTTGCCATAGCTACAGCCTTACGCTTTTTCCGGTAGCAGCCGATTCATCAGCCGCAAAAATAATTTCGTGCGTTTTGATCGCTTCTTTCAGACCGGTCAGCGGCATATCGGTATCGTTGCGGATCGACTCGAAAAAGCTATCGAACTGCAGTTGGTACGGATGGTCTGCCACGTCGCCGGAATCCAGCATTTTCATCGACATCTCGCTCCACTTGTGCTTATCCGATTTCAGTAATTCAGAGTGGATCTTGTTGTCGAGGATACTTCCCTGGCTGCCGAAAAGATGGGTGTGGAAATAATAGGGCTGGAGACAGTCTACGC
The DNA here is from genome assembly GCA_001724175.1 of Cytophagaceae bacterium SCN 52-12. Classification (GTDB taxonomy): domain Bacteria; phylum Bacteroidota; class Bacteroidia; order Cytophagales; family Spirosomataceae; genus Ravibacter. Next base: position 17,927 of record MEDT01000250.1, read on the forward strand.
TGGCCGCGCATTTCGCAATCTTGCCGCTCTTAAACTTCAGAATGGTTACACTGGTGGTTTTGTACTCGTAAAGGTCGAAAATTTCGCTTTTTGTTTTGGTATCATAGCTAGTCACTTCTTCCACATCGGAGCCCATAAACAGAAGCAGGGCGTCCAGCGCGTGGCAACCGGCCGTGAGGAGCGAGCTGCCGCCTCCCGACTTTTTCGCGTTCCATTCGAACTGACCGTACCAGGGACCTATGCCATGCAGGTAGTCCACCTCGCCGTAATGCAGCTCTCCTACCAGTCCTTTGTCGATAATGGCTTTGGTAGAAATGAACTGGTTGGACCAGCGGCACTCAAAGCACATGCAGAACTTCACTCCGGCTTTTTTGACCGCCGCCTCGATTTCAAGACAATCTTCCCAGGACAATGCCATCGGCTTTTCGAGAATGATATGCTTGCCTGCATTGGCCGCTGCTACCGCATGCTCTTTGTGCTGGTAGGTATAGCTGCAAATAGACACCGCATCGATCGATTTGTCCGATAGCATCGCGCCCAGATCGGTATAAGACTTGATGGGGCTCCCCCATTTTTCACTCAGTGCGTTATCATCCTGCGGACGTGAAGAATAAATAGCGGTTACCTGCGCGCCTTTACCTGCGTTGATAGCGACAATGTGTGCTGTTGCTACCCATCCGTACCCGATGATTCCTACGTTCAATTTTTCCATGATTTTTACTATTAATTAACAGATTATGGTTTAGTGATTTTTTGCTTTCGCTTTCCTGATCGTATCGGCAATACTGACTTTAACGCCGCCATTTTTCCGGCTTTCCATCGCAGCCTCCATAAAGGCGTAGATCTCAATAGTCTCTTCCACCGGCACGGGAGGGACCTTTGTTTTAAAGAACCCGACAATATGCACCACAAGAGAACGATATCCAGTAAACGTATCAAGCGTTATGATATCCTTCTCCGTAAACACCGTTCCTCCGAATCCCCTTTTTCCATTCCTTATTCCCCTCACGGTGCCTACCCTGTCCCTGTCCCAGAAACCTGCCACGACGTCTTCCCCGTCGCTGTGCTGCACCTGCATCACCTCCTTACACCCGGCTCCCATCGCCGTGAACAGAGGCTCTACGGCGTGTATCCCGTACCAGAACAGGTCGGTGTGGCTCTTTTCGAGCGCGGCAGGACTGTAGGTATCGGCGCCCAGCACCTGGCTTTTGTCTATTTTCGACAGGTTGTCTACATACCTCAGCGCGGAAGACGTGAATACCGGTATTTTCATTTTTGCGGCGACGTCATAGATCTTCAGCACCGCAGCCAGGTTTTCCGCAACCGGCTTGTCGAGATAGACCGGCTTACCGGCCTTAAACGCTGGCATCACCTCTGCGAGATGCGGGCGTCCGTCGTTGGTCTCGATCATGACGACGTCGGAAAGAGCGAGCATCTCATCCATCGAAGCTACGATCTTCACGCCGGCAGCCCTTATCTCCTTTTCGAATCCCGCCAGCTGCTCCGGCGTAAAATCCACATCGGGGTTACCTTTCGGATGGTACAGCGCCACGATGCGGCACCCTTCCAGGTCCGCCCCCTTCTGAGGATCATTCAGGATTTTCGAGAAGGCCGCGCTGTGCACGGAGAGCCCTACCACGCCGACGCGGATATCGGCCGCCGGGACGGGCGCGGAGAACGCCGGGAAGGCGTAGGCACCCGCTATTCCCGCTCCTACGGTCTGTATGGTCTTCTTAAGGAATTTTCGTCGTTTCAGGTACATAGGGTCTTCTGTTAGGGCAAAGGCCCCGGGCTGCGCCCGGGGTTATGCATGTGTCGCCCCTGCGGGGCTATAGGATGGGCGCCCCTGCGGGCGCCGGGTTTAGGAATAGTCTACTCTCAGGCTATTTGGGCGCTCCGAGGCAGATACGGAAACCGTCACGGGAGTCGGAATAGCCTACCCCGTGCAGCCCGAGCCTGACGGCGCAGCGCGCATTTCCCGGCACATCGAAATAATTACCGCCCTTGCATACCGGCTTGTAATGACCGTCGGTCAGGTACAGCTCCTCGTGTCCGCCTTTGGGGTCGAAATGATCGAGCACGATCTCCCATACGCCTCCGCACATATCTGCGAGCCCGAACGCGTTCCGCCCCTTATCCCCGTAGTGATCTACCGGCGACACGAAAGCGAAACCATCGCTCCAGGGCGCCTTGGCCAGGGGCCAGGTTTTATTGCGGCCGGGCAGAAAGTCGATAGCCGAGATATTGAGCCTCCCTTCTCCGTCTGCAAGATCATCGCCCCACCAGAAATAATTACTCTTGTCGTTAGCCCGGCATGCATATTCCCATTCGGCCTCGGTAGGAAGGCGATAGACCATCCCTTTCGGCAGGCGGCCGGCTTCCCGCTCCTTCCTGGTCAGCCATTCGCAAAAGGCTTTGCCGTCGTTCCAGCTTACGCACACTACCGGGTAGACATCCCTCTGGGGAAAGCCGAAACCCGGGTCACGCCAGCTCTTACCCGATACCGAAATCCAGGGATGGGGAGGCGCCTTGGCCGTGATCTTCCAGCCGGGATCGAATACCTGGGTTTTCCCGCCCGGCTTTTCGGCATCGGTCACATATCCCGTTTCCTCCGTGAAGCGACGGAACTGTCCTACGCTCACTTCGGTACGCCCCATCCAGAATTCATTCTTTACCATCATAGAGCGGGGTTTTTCACCTTCATAAGATTCCCGCTCCGTTCCGGGAGTCGCACCTCCTTCGATGCCTGTCGCCCAGGCTTTTTCTTCGGGTGTGCTGCCCATCATGAATTTCCCGGGCGGAATCCTGACCACTTCCAGCGCAATGCCCTGCCCGAGATCGATTTTCCTGCTTTCAACGGCCGGCTTGTCCTCCGCCGCCTGGGTATGCCCGCTTACGCCAGGAGTTATGGCGGGCGATGCCCACCATAATCCTGCCAGACCGGACACAGCTATAAAAATAACGCTCTGGTTCATTCAATGAGGTTTTTCGTTTTTATTCCCAGGCAACCGATCAGTTATACCCCGGGTTCTGCTGCAGATTCTTGTTGATATTGATCTCGTACAGCGGTATCGGGATCAGGGCATGCTCGGGCTTGATACTGCCGGTCTTGTCTATCGGGATATAATGCCCGCGGTACTTCCCGACCGTTTCGACTTTTTTCTCGGTAAAGCTTTCCGGATTGTCGGTCAGCTTCATCCCGTAGAATTTTGTATTCATGACCTCCATAAAGATACCCCATCTCCTGATGTCCATATACCGGATGAGCCGTTCGAGGCAAAATTCGATCCTTCTTTCCCGCCTTACTATTTCTCTCAGCTTATTTGCATCGGTTTCTGTAACGGCCGGCATTTTAACGGCTTCCCTGCCCCTCACTTTGTTAATGGTCGCATCCAGGATGGCCTGCGTTACCGGCTGGCCGGCTTCCAGGACAGACTCCAGGTAGCTCAGGAGCACTTCGGCATACCTGATATGGATGATATCGTCGCCTGACGAGTTCTGGGCCCCGGTATAGTCTTCAGTGACGTACTTTTTCCAGCCGTAGCCGGTAGCTCCCAGCAGGTTGGACCCGATCGGGCTGCCGTTCCACAGGCTTCCCCTGAACATGGTATATCCCGGAAGGAACAGGCTTGCATACATCCTCGGATCCCGCTTCTCATAAGGTTTTTTCGGATCGTACAGAGGCGATTCCTCGATAGGCAGGCCGTCGGTCATCAGGAAAGCATCGACAAGTCCCTGGAATACATTGTCTTCCTGGTACCCGCCAAAAATCTCCGGGTGGTAGTTCAGCTGGTTCTGGGGATTGCCGTAAAGCCCTGCCACGCAATTGGTCGCCAGGATGATCTCCTTGCTTGTTTCTCCCTTTTCTTCAAACAGCTCCTTATAGCGGGGATCGATAATATGCGCATTGAGGTCTATGATCTCCTTGAAGGTAGTCGCCGCATCAGCCCATTTTTTATGGATCATCTGAAGCCTGCCTTTGATGGTCAGCGCTGCTGCCTTCAGGATCCTTCCCCGTTCGCTTTCAGGCCTCTCGGCAGGCAGATCCTTTGCCGCTTCGGTAAGCTCGGCAAGGCAGAAGTTGACTACCTCGTCCAGCGAGTTACGGGTCTGATTATTGGCTTCTTCAATTGTCAGGACATTGGTTATCAAAGGGACGCCGCCGTACAGCACCGACATATAGAAATATTCATACGCCCTGAGGAAGCGGACTTCCGCTTTCATCTGCGCTTTCTTCGCCGCATCCATCTCTACCCCGTCGATATTGGCCAGGAAATAATTTGCTTTGAAAATCGTGACATACGCCCTTTGCCATATGGCCTGGACTACCTGGACGTCGCCGGGATTAAGATACCCGCTGTAGATCACGCCAACCGCTCCCTGCTTGTAGCCGGAGTCGTCGGTGTGGCTGGCCATGATCAGCAGCTCGTTGTTGTAACCGTTATTTCCCACGTTCCCGCCTCTGTATACGCCTGTAAGGGCAAGCATGGCGTCGCTCTCGGATGCCCAGAATGACGATTCGGAGAGCTGGGCGAGCGGCTGCTCATCCAGCCACTCACTGCTGCAGCCGGGCAGGATCAACATCAGGGCAAGGAAAAAAGACGTCGTCAAACTTATATTTTTAAACTTCTTCATGATCTTCTCTGATTATGTTTTAAAACCTTACGTTCAAACCTACCACATACAGCTTGGTCAACGGGTAAAACCAACTCGTGCCCCCGGTCTGCATTTCCGGATCCCAGCCTTTGTAGTAGCCTGTGAGTGTAAACAGGTTTTCCCCGCTGGCATATATCCTTACATTCTCCAGGAACGATTTCCCGAGCAGCGACTTAGGCAGAGAATACCCGATCTGCGCGTTTTTCAGCCTGATAAAGGTTGCGTTGCGGTACCAGAAGTCCACTTTGTTGGTATTGTAAAAGCCGGAGGAAATAAATGACATTTTCGGATAGCTTGCATTCGGGTCCGGGTTGGCGGTGGTCCATCTGTTTTCGTAAGCTTCCCGCTGTACGTTCCCGTTGTTTTCAAGCGGGAAAAAGAACTGCCCGATCGTGATCATGTCTTTTCGGCCGCCCTCTCCCTGGAAGAACAGGCTTGCGTCAAATCCCTTCCAGGCTCCGTTCAGCGACAGCCCGTAGGTGGTAACCGGCAGCGGCATACCGATCACCCGCCGGTCGTAGGTATTGTCTACCACGCCGTCCGGGGTTCCGTTTG
>MEDT01000251.1 GCA_001724175.1 Cytophagaceae bacterium SCN 52-12
CGCCGTTTTGAACGGGCAGCGTACAGTCCGGACCGGGAGCTGGCAGAGCGACTGGGCCGCGATCCGGCATATCAATATCTTTTTTGACAATTACCGGAAATGCAAGGCGGAGTTCAGCGAGATCAGGCATACGGTAGGTGAAGCCCATTTCTTTAGAGCGTGGTATTACTTCGGCTTGCTCAGGGAATACGGGGACATCCCCTGGTATTCTTCGGAAATCGGGCTCGACGACGAAAGCGAGCTGATGCGGCCGAGAGATCCGAGGATACTGGTAGCTGACAGTATCCTGGCAGAGCTTGACAAGGCGATAGAATTTCTTGACCTGAGAAGCCGTGCCGGCAACAACAGGATTTCAAAAGAAGCTGCCCTTGCCTTCAAAACCCGGGTAGCATTGTTTGAAGGAACCTGGCAAAAATACCATGCAAACAGCCCTTTCGGTACTTCCGGCGCCGATCCGCGCCGTTACTTTCAGGCCTGTGTGTCGGCCGCGGAAGAGCTGATCAACGGAAATTATAAGCGCGGCATTTATTCCACCGGGAAACCGGAAGAAGACTATTACCAGCTATTCGGGTTCGACAACATGAACGATATTGACGAGGTGCTGCTTTACCGGTCTTTTAACCGCAGCGAAGGCGCCGGCAACGCGGTTCAGGGTTATATCACTTATGATATGAACCAGAAAGGGGTTACCTGGGAGCTGGTATCGTCTTACCTGGGCAGGAACGGGAAGCCCTACGATTATATCGGCGTAAGCAAGGTTAAGAAGGGAAACGAGTTTTTGCTCAGCATCGCGAATGAATGTGATCCCCGGCTCAAATCCACAGTATGGATACCGGGAGACCTGATGTCGGCCGAACTGGGAAAATACTTTGATCGCCCGACTATCGATGCTGGCGCGTTGCAGCTCAACCCCACAGGTTTTTCGGTCAAGAAGACCGCCAATCCCAATTCTCCCGCCGCCGGAAGGCCGTGGTCGGTACAGGCGGAAACCGGCTTTATCATATTGCGTTACGGCGAGGTGCTTCTGAATTACGCGGAAGCCGGCTACGAGCTTGACCGGACCGTAGCTTTCGGGGCGCTTAACCAGCTCCGGAAGAGAGCCGGGATGCCCGACTTTGAAGTCCGGCCGCAGCAGTCGGATAAAAATTTCACCGACTACGGCTACGAGATCCCGGATGCATTGTACGAGATCCGCCGCGAGCGCAGGGTGGAGCTGGCGCTGGAAGGACACCGGGACGAGGACTATCGCAGGTGGGCCGCCCATGCGCTGTTTAAAGGAAAACGCCCGAAAGGATACCCTGTCAGCAGGGAAGAGTTTCCTGGCTATAACCGTCCTGTCGATGCCAACGGCCTGATCGATTATTATGCCGGGGAAATGCCTTCCGGATACCAGTTTCGTCCTGAGAGGGATTACCTGGTCTCGATCCCTATTGATGAACTGACCCTTAACCCTAACCTGAAGCAGAATCCCGGGTGGTGATCCCCCGGGGTTTTGCCCGGGAAAGCACTGTAACCTGTAGTAAAGCAGATACGATGAAAAATTCGAGAAGAGATTTTATTAAGATTTCATCCGGGGGGATCCTGGCTCCGTTTATGACAGGTGAGGCCGGGGTAGTGCCGGTTGAGCCCGGCGCAGGAGCGAACGTCATGCAGCAGAGGAATCAGCCGCCCGCCACCTATCAGAAGTGGCTTTGGATCGAACTGATAGGATTTGACAATACCAGTAATGATTTCGGCGTAGGGCAGTTTATCCGCAATACAGGGTTTGTTCCCGAGGCCGTTTCCTTTTTGCTGGCATCTGCCGATTTCCTGCATAGCCATTCGGGTATGAAGGAGGAATGGGTTTTCCCCGACGAATTTTGCTCGTATGGCGCGAGACCGGCAAGTCCGGAGCGGAAGCGGCAGCCCTGGACAAACCTGCAATTAAAGGGCCTGATTGATCATCTGCACCGGCATGGCGTGGCCGTTTACTGCAGTTTCTTCGATTTTTTTGTGGATAAGGAGGCCCCCGGGAGGTGGGCCTACCAGCACCGGGAAATCCGGGAGACCGGTATTAATGGTACGATTTATCCTTTCATACACCCTCTGAAACGGTTTAAAGACGGGACATTCTACGAGGATTTATTCGTCGGGAAATTAAAGCAGGTGCTGGCCGACTACGGGTTTGACGGTTTTCACGGCGCAGACGGGTATACGAGCGGCCGGCGGCCTCTGAGCGAGGTGGATTATACGGATGATATGATCGGTCAGTTTCTGGCTGCCACCGGCCTGGAGCTCCCGGCCGGGTTCCGCGGCAAAAAAGACGGCGAAAAGGATGTGTTGAAAAAGAGAGGCGAGTGGGTGTGGAAGAACAAGCGGGCGGAATGGATTCGTTTTCATGTTGAAAGGTGGGCGGCCTTCTGGCGGAAGGCGATAGACGCGGCGCATAGCCTGGATAAGAAGGTGGTTTTTAACACTGCCTGGACGCGCGACCCCTTCGAAGCCATTTACCGTTACGGCATCGACTATCGCCGTATAGCCGATCTTGGCATCGACGGGTTTATAGTCGAAGCAGTGGGCTCGGCAGTCGCAATGGAGCCCGAGCTGAGCGATGAGCATACGAAGTTCCACTACAATGCGCTGGCCATGATATTGCTGATCAAAGCGCATTGCCCCGGTGCTGTTTTACGACCTTTTACACAGATACACGATACCACAGAGCAATACGATGCCCTGAGGCATATTCCTACCTTTGTGGAGCGTGAGATCTGCCAGGTAGCAAACCTTTACGTGGTAGATCGGGAGGGGAAGCTTGAAAGGTGCTCGTCCGGGCCGATGTGCTGCCTTTCCGATAGCGTGGCGGCGCATGAATGGAAGTGGCTGGAAGACCGGTGGGACCTGGGTTTTACCGGTATCCCGGAGGCTGTGGCGGGCGCTAACCTGGTATGGTCGGGAAAGGCGCTGGACAACCAGCTCGATGACTACATCGGGCATAGAAACTGGACAATCCATAAATGGCTTTACGAGTTGCTTGCGGCTGGAGCGCCGGTGGCTGCGGCAGTCCCGATAGCGCATCTCGACCAGGTGAAAGGGCCTTTGCTCGTTCTTAACCCCGGTCTGCTTCCCGAAAAGGAGATGAAGAAAGTGCTTGCCTATCACCGGGGAGAAGTCTATTGCATAGGAAAGGCCGTTCCGGCGGTATCGGAAGCGGCCGGGATCCGTTTCAATGATCCTGTCAACGGAGCGCTGACCTGCGCGGTGCTGAATTCCAAAGCGGGCCGGCATATCACTGTCGGAGAGGGAAGAGAAGTAATTCAGCCGGCGACCGCCCCCGGTTCGGAGCCTGAGTCGTGGACGAAAAGTCTTTCCTTCGAGCCCGTTTCTGCCGGGTTTGTCAGGGCCTGCGCAGCGCATATGCGTTCGGAGATAAAAGGGCCGCTGGTTACTTCGCAGGACATGGACGATGTAAAAATAACCACTCTCGTGCTTTCGGAAAAACGCCTGCGACTGTTGATAGGAAGCGATAATTTCTACTACAAAACGCCTTCCGTAAAAATGCCGGGCGCAATTAAGGCTATTGAAGTAAAGACGAAGTTCCCGGGCGTGCCGGTCGGTTTTTCAGGCGATGTTTTCAGGGTGAGGATCCCCGGGCGGGGAATGGTGGTACTGGATCTGGAGCTGGCTTAAAATACAGTATAATTGACCTTTGGCCGGCTTATCATCATGATAAGCTACGCGGAGATCATTTAAAATATTGTAACTGTATGACCAGAAGCCTGACTGCTGCCGTCCTTTCATTAACCCTCATCTTCTTACAAAGCTGTGCCCGCAGGACCGTCTACGGTATCGGCGATTCTACCATGGCAAGCTATGATGTTGAGGCGCTGTCGCGGCGGCAGGGAGGGGAGAATTACCCGTTGAGAGGATGGGGAATGTACTTTGGAGATCACTTTAAAAAGTCGGTAGTATTTCAGAATAAGGCGATCAGCGGCAGAAGCTCAAAGAGCTTTCGCGGTGAAGGGCATTGGGCGAAAATCCTGGATAGCCTGAAGCGGGGAGACTATGTGCTCATCCAGTTCGGACACAATGATCAGAAGCAGGAAGATAGCCTGCGTTATACCGAGCCCCGCCTGGAGTTTGGAGCGTCCCTTTCACAATACATACGGGAAACGCGGCGTAAGGGGGCGCACCCGATCCTGGCTACCTCTATTGCCAGGAGAAGCTTTGACGATGCCGGAAAGCTCAACGACACCCACATGGCATATACATTGACGGTATTGAGAGTTGCACGCGCCGAAGGAGTTCCCCTGCTGGACCTGAATCAGAGGACCATGAGATTGATAGACAGTACGGGCCGCGAAGCTTCCAAAGATATTTTCCTGCATATCGCCCCGGGCCGGTTTACTAAAATGCCCGACGGACTGGTTGACAATACGCATCTCAGCGAGTATGGAGGCAAAACGGTCGCTGCTTTGGCGGCAGAAGAGCTCAGAAGGTCGAAGTCCCGGTTGCGGCGGTATTTAAAGGATTGAATCGATGGGGTACCAGATAACGGTATAGCTGGAGTATTTCACCCGGAAGTCCCCCTGACCCGCTTCCCAAAAAGGGGAAGCGGGAAAAGCATAGACAGGGGAACAAACACTAGTGGTGCATGCTATCGTATCGAACCGTCGGGGTTTTTTACCCATCCTTTTGTCCAGTCGCCATTGCTGCCGTTAACGGCTCCGGCATAAGCTGCAGCAGAAAAAAATGCATGGACAGAAGAAGGATTAAACTCGCCCGGCGTTTCGGCGTCAGGTACAAAATCTCCTACTCCGATTCCCGGAATGGATGCTACCTCAAATGTGCTTCCCAACCGTTTGGTTACATTGTTGTTAAACGGATTGGTAAGCCTTTCACCCGTAACGGCATCAAAAGTTCCGGCAAATGCCACCGCCAGGTCCCTGTAGGGGTCGGTGTTGACGGCAAATACATAGGAATGGGCGAATACAGCGGCTCCCGACATATCGGTGATGGAAATATCATCAGTCCCTCTCACTCCTCTCCTCGGAAATTCTGCGATGATCGCATTGTATATTTTCGGCGCTGCGGTAGCTCTTATCCTCATTCCGTGCGTGTTGCTGATATCCTGTCCGGCGCCTAAGACCGTCAGGTTCGAAATGACGGGAGATGCTTCTTCCCTGATCGAAAAGTCATCATTCTCAGCATAGTACGCGCTGTTTACGGAGATCAGGAACTGCATATACCCGGAATATTGGTTTCCCAGGCGGAAAGAACCTCCTTCGCAGTCGGTGGCTACGATATGTTTCAGCCTTGCATTTCCGTTGGTGATCATGACGCCTTCTCCCGAAGCCTTATACACCTGTACATAGTCGATTTCAGTGGCTTCACCTACCTCTGTGAGGCGAAAAGCACGCTCACCCGCATACTCCAGCCTCAGATAATTGATCTTACCGCTATTGGAGGTGTTTCCCGAACCGCTCAGGCGGAACCAGGTCCAGTCTCCCGGGGCGGCAGGCGTGTTGGGAGTCAGCGCCCTGCTGCTGGTAAAGACTACCGGCGCCGAGGCGGTTCCGAGAATGGCGGCTTCTCCCTGGATCTCTATTTCTATCGGGTTTTCCCGGTCAGCTTTTACATACACCATAACCCCTTCCTCTACCTCGAGCTTTGCTCCCGGCGCAAAGGTCAGCGACTTGCTTATATGGTATTTTCTTCCCTTCACCAGCTTAATGGCACTGCCGGAATTAACGATACCGTCGGTAGGAATGGCGACGTCGAAGAGCGCTTCAGAACCGACCGTGATCTTGTCATAAAGCGCGCCTGTTACTAAAAAGCTTACCTCGGGGCTCTCTACATTGTTCTTATTCACCAGGCTGAAACCGTACGACAATTCCTCGCCTTCTCCAAGGTCGTCAGGCACTTTTTGGGTATTGTATGTAAATGAGACAGCGTTTTCATCTACAGGGACTTCTTCCAGGAACCCGCCTCCTCTTTTCACCCTGATCGCTTTGGCCCCGCCTCCGCCGTTTACGGTCAGCACTACCGAAACGGTAGCTCCCGGCTTCAGCTCCGCCTCTGCATTCCCGTCAATAGAAAGTACAGGCAGCGGGTACGTCGGCTCCTCTTTTTTACATCCTGTAAGCAAAGCCGTAAATACCATTGCCAGCGAAAGCACAGGTAAAAATGAGCTCCTTTTGAAAATTTTCGTTTGCATGTTTACTTAAATTAAGTTTAAAAAACTATCTGATCTTACCGTTTATGTCCTTAAACCAGCTGCCTCCTTTTGTCCAGTCGTCAGTCGGGTCTACGGCTCCGATGTAGCTGACAGCGGTAAACCAGCTTCCCATAGACGAGGTATTGAATCCTCCGCTGACGGTCCCGGCGAAATCAGCCTGTGATATCTCCGGAACGGGAGCTTCCGAGAGCTGGAAATTCCCGCTTTCAAAGAAGAACGACATCGCTTCCTGACCCCAGTTGATCCGGTTATTGAAAACCCGCATGTGGCTGACAGTTGCCAGGCTTCCGAGATCAGACAGCGGAAGGTCTTCCACCCTCACTCCCTCATCCGGGAAACCCGTCACGATCGCATTCCTGATCTCGCCGACAGAGCCTTGCCGAACCCGTATTCCGCGCCGGGTCCCATCCGCAACGGCTTCTGTATAACCGTTTCCTATGAGCGTTACATTGCTTACCCTGAAGGTAGTTCTCGGCTGCCTGTCTGAAACCGACGCATCGTTTCTGAACTCTAGGGAGCGGGCCTGGTTCCAATAGTTCACAGGGACCAGGGTAGCCGGAATGTCGGTTTGAAACAGCCAGAACTGTCCGTTTCCCTGCCATCCTTCGTCGGCCCATAACCCATAGCCTCCGTGGCGGATACCTGCTATATATTTAAGCGAGGCTCTTCCCCCTCTCAATCTTACCGCATTGTTGTAGGATTGATAAACCTGGATATGTGAGACCTGGGTAGCAGATCCCACTCCATGCAGATGCAGGCCATGATAGCCCTCTTTACCCGAGTATTCTATCCTTATAAATCTCAGCCTCCCGGAATTATCAGCAGGGTTGCCGCCATACCTGAAGCCGTCAGACAGCACCGTTCCGCCGCGGTTGGTCGGCGCAAAACCGTTCACTACCAGGCCTCCCCAATCGCCTGCCGAAGGATTGCCGGTACGTACGCGGTCTGACGTAAATACGATAGGCTGCTCACGCGTGCCTTCCGCTATAATGCTGCTTCCCCTGGCGATACCCAGCAGGCTGCTTTTATTCTGCGCGGCATATGTCCGAAAATATACCGTAGTGCCGGGCTCAATACGCATCACAGCGCCTTCCTCCACGCTCAGCACGCTGTCTACCAGCCAGTGTACATCGGCCGTAAGCGTAATATCCCTGTTGATCTTTCCTTTTAAACGGGTATACGGAGTACCGTCCAGCGTTATTTCGTCCACCTGGTAAGGCTGATCCACTACGATCCCGACCTGCACAGACGCCGTTTTTCCCTCGTTGTCCTCAACCTTTACCTCCAGCAGCAGCTTTGAGCCGATAGCCTGTCCTTCCGGCACCTGGTACACATAGCTGTACTCATGCGAGATGCGCCCGTCAAGCTCTTCTGTTTTTACGACGGAACCGTCTACCGAAACCGTCACATTGCGGATACCTGCCAGCGACTGCAGGGACGCATCGATAGCCACCTCTTTCCCCGGCTCCTGCACGATATCATTACCGCTCTGATTGACCAGCATAATGCTGGGCAGCGGCATAGGAAGATCCTTTTCACGGACACACGCCCCGAAGATCAGCATCATACCGATATATAGCCACTTGTTTTGCATGCGTATAAAATTTACAATCTGAACGAGACTCCGAATCTTGTCCACCAACCGAAATAGGCCAGTCTCGACACCTTGTGCTTCTCTCCCTGGTACATTCTTGCGGGGGAGTTTGTGATGTTCACGAACTCCGCATACGCACTGATCCTTTTGGTGATCTGCTGTGAAAAATTGGCATCCAGCTGAAACCTGTCGTCCTGGATAATGTCATCCTGCCTGCTGCTGGCCACTGAGTTGATAAACGAACCGTTGTAGTTGAGGCTTACTTTGCTCGTAAATCCTTTATGGTCAAAGGAAAGGGATGCATTGCCCGAATGCAGCGCCTGTCCGGGCAGGCGGATGCCGGTCCTGTCCTGCGTGCTGGCGTTACTCTGCGTGAAAGTATAGTTAAAATAAGAGCTTAAGCCGCTCAGCACCCCGGGTAAATTCTTATGGCGGTGCATCATATTCACTTCCAGCCCGTACACAGTAGCCGCTTCCCCGTTTTGTTCCTGCCTGAACCGGAAGCCCATCGTATTCGGAAATCCCGGGTAATCTTCCGGAAGCGACGGTACGACCCGCGTGAACTGGAAATGATCCATGTTCTTATAAAACAGTCCTCCCGAAATGATCCCGCCGTCGGCGCTGTATTGCTCAAACATCAGGTCCAGGTTGTGGGAAAGGGAAGGCTGCAATTCCGTATTGCCGATGAACAGCGTAACGGCGTCGGCGTCAAAGTTGACGAAAGGTACGATATCCACGAAGTTTGGCCTGGCATATGACTGCGTATAGGCAAACCGGATGTTCATCATGTCGGTGAGGCCGTACTTCACATGGAGGCTCGGCAGGAGAAACCCGTAATTATTTCCTCCCGTAATGGGTTCTGCCACTACGGTGGTACCGGAGCGGTGCACGTCGAAGGCATCATAGGTCACCTTGTTGAATTCATATCTCAGGCCGGCCAGCAGCAGCACTTTTTTCAGTTGTATACGGTTCATAAGATACGCCGCATAAACCCCCTCCGAGGCTTCATAAGAGTCGCTTTTTGAGAGGCGCTCGGCGTCCCATGAATCGGCTGCTTCCGTAAGCAGCGGCCGGTAGGTTGCGATATAATCCGTAAAGCGGGCTTTATCTACACGCGGCCCCAGAGCGTATCTCCCGTTCAGGTAAGAAACAGGTTCTGTACGGGTGGCTACACGGGCAAAAGCTTCCGTAAGGTTGACCACCCGGTTAGGATCAAAGAAAGAAAGCACCCTGTTGTCTCTGAGCTTTTCATTGGTCTGCCTCCTTAGCTTGCCGCCGAATTTGAATGACCCTTTATTCGCGCCCAGCATGTAGGTCTTATTGATATTCAGCTTCGCCACCATATTGTCGGCATCCGTTACGCTGAGGTCTTCCTCGTACCTTCTGAAATCATTCAGCAGGAGCGGGTTATTCCTGTCAAAGCCGGGGACTGCGGGCTTGTATTGAGGCACTTCGGCCAGCATCCCGTTGCTGTTTTCAGCGATGATGGTGATATTGTCTCTCGCAAAATCGCCTCTCGTGCTGGTAAGCGTCCTGTTTGAGATCGTATAAAACGCACCCCAGTCTACCGTCCAGCTACCTGAAGTGTGTGTGCCCTGCAGGTTGAAGCTCTGGTTTGTTTTGGTTTCATTCCAGAGGTTGATGTCCCTTCGGATACGTCCGTTGTTCAGGGAGTCGTACATCACCCAGACAGAGCCCGAACGGTCAAAATCATACCGCAGGCGGTTCCGGATATCATCATCGTTGCGATAGTTATACATGTAGTTGAATATGATCTCGTGATTCCTGACCTTGTAGTCAAGCGTAGCAGTAACCCCTACCCGTGTACGCTGGTTCTCCGTTTTCCTGAAATCATAGCCTAACTGTACGATATCGCTTTTATCCAGCCCGGTAACGGGCCTTTCCAGGCCCGACCACCTGACATCGATGCGGTCTTCCGAATTGTCTGTGGCAAAATAGCTGCCGCTTATCATGACGCCGATCCGGCCCTGCCGGTTCTGGTCATTACTGAGAAATCGCTGGCTATACCTGAGTCTTCCTATGCCGTTCAATCCGCCGGACAGGTTATTAAAACCCAATCCTGCTTCCCCTCTTACCTGCTTTTTCAACGAACGGGCCGTCGGGGTTTTAAGGTTGATATTCCCCCCGATGGCGTCTCCGTCCATATCCGGGGTAAGGGCTTTGGTAACTTCCATGCTCCCCAGCTGGTCGGCCGGGACCAGGTCCAGCGCTTCCGTCCGCTGCCCGCTTTCCTGTACAGACGGCATCTGCTCGCCGTTGATGCTGATGTTCGTAAAATGTACCGGAGTCCCTCTTACGCTTACACTCGAGCCTTCTCCTTTATCCCTGGAAATATTGATCCCCGGTACCCGCTGCAAAGCTTCCGCCACGTTCAGGTCGGGGAATTTCCCTATCAGATCGGCTGAAATGATATTTTTGATGTTATCTGCCGCCTTTTGCTGGTTTAAGGCCCTGCTTTGTCCTTCAAAGCTACCTGTCACCGTGACGCCTTCCAGCTGCACGGCTGAAGGGCTTAGCCGGATGGTTACGTCATTACCGGCGTCGGAAGGCATAGCGGCCTCGAGAACTTTAGTTACATAGCCCAGATAGGTAACGGTGATCCTGGTTTTTCCGGGGGGTATCCGGGATATGACAAACTTTCCGTCGACATTCGTATGGACGCCGTCATAGTGCCCGGAGATGAACAATGCAGCCCCTATTAACGGCTCCTGCGTAATGCTGTCGACCACTATACCCCTCCACTCATACGTATGCTGCGCCGCCACGCCCGTACAGGAACATATAAGCAAACCGTAGCATACTGAGCTTATGAGTAAACGCTTCTTCATATTCGATCTCACTCTTTTCAGTCAATTAGCCATTCAGGTAAGAACAAAAATCAATATCAGTACCAGCGATATAAACAGCAACGCGAAAACGAACTCAAGTACATAGCTTCGTCTTAACCTCTTTTTGTTTAATACCTTTTCTTCCCGTTCCAAATTTTTATGTCTTTAGTTGGCGATCGCTAAATTATCAGGCAGCGCCGAGACAAGCGGAAACGCATGTTTCAAAATATAAGACTTATGTTACATGGATTGTAACGCGCTGATAATCAGTAATAAAATTTAATAATTTAATCCAATATATTGCTGGTGTCGCGTCAGGGCTGCTATCCTTTCAGGCTTTTCCCGACAGCAATCCCGAAGGGATGAAAGGATTATAGTAAAAACAAGCCATATCTGCTAGCAGAACCCTGAAGGGGTGACATAATTCCTTCAGCCAGCCCGATATCCTTTACCCGGAAATCTTCGGAAAATTAAAATGACAGCATAAATTTTACAATTCAGCAAAGCTTCTGTTAGAAAAAGTTAGGATATTTGATTATAGTAAACCAAATCAACCCAACCCGATTGAGCTCTTTTTCAGTTATACTACTGCTCCTGTTATCATACGTTGTGCAGGCTCAGAAGGAGCTGTATGTGCAGCCCGTGGGTATCGAACAGGGCATCAGCCAGAGCTCGGTGCTTGCCATACACCAGGATTCGTATGGGTTTGTCTGGCTGGGAACCCGCGACGGGCTCAATTTATTTGACGGAAACCGTACCAAAATTTATAAAAACGTTATCGGGGATACCTTAACCATAGCGGGAAACCAGATAAACGACATTGCTGAAGCCGGGAACGGCAACCTGTGGATTGCGCACAATAAGGGGATCAGCCTTTTTATCAGGAAGCAAAACCGGTTCAGGAACTACGTGATCGTCTCTGATAAGTCCGGGAGCACCGAAATAAGATCCTTATCAGTAATTGACGGGCAGTTATGGGGCTGCGGCTGGTCAGGCATTTATATTTTCGACGCTGCTTCCGAAAAACTGATCTCACCTGCCTGCTTTGATGAGCAAGACAATACCGTTTCCTCCTCGGTCACGAAGATCATACAGGCTCCTGATCAGATATACTGGATAGCTACAGCCAATCACGGGCTTATCAGGTACAGGAAAGCCGGGAGCAGGCTTGAAAAGCTGGTTACGCCCGACCTGGGGAAGGTGCTCCGCGTGGAGGATATTTTGTTTCACCCGAACGGGCATGCCTACCTGGCCACCTATGATGACGGCATATATGAGTGCACCGTGGAAGGTAAGATCCTGAGACATTGGTCTGAGAAAAGCAAAGCCCCCTTTAAGACTTCTCTGAACAATACGAGAGCACTGGCGAAAGACAGGCAGGACCGGGTATGGGTGGGAGGGTTTCAGGGTTTAGCCTTCCTGGCACCGGAAACAGGGCAACTGACGGAAATACACCAGTACCACGGGATAGAGCCCGGCGCAAAGGTCTCTGTCAGGTCGCTTATGACTGACAACAACGGCTCGCTATGGGCGGGCACTTTTCATAACGGCGCTTTCCTGTACGATCATTACCTGTCCCGTTTTCAGCATACCGTTCTGCCTCAGCACACAGAAAGCGTATCTCCCGGGATAGTCAGCGGCTTTACGCAAAGCCATACGGATCTGTATGTTTCTACCGAAAACGGTTTTATTTACCAGTACGATAAAAACGGCGGACTGAAAAGAAGCTGGGCGATAGGGGAGTCAGTACGAAAGCGCCCTGTTATAAAGTCACTGTACTACGACCACCGGTCAGGACAGCTATGGATCGGCACGCTGAGGCACGGACTGTATGTTTTGAAAAAAGAACGGGCGGCCCCGGTCAGCCTCCGCCCCGGCTCGCAAAAAACCTGGCAGGAACTGGGCGTCATCAACCATATTTCTGAAGCGCCCGACGGCCTGTGGCTGCTCACGGATAAGGGCGGAGGCCTGAATCTGTTCCATCCCGGATCATCGCTTATCATACCCTTCGATAACCGGGAAGAGCTCCATACCCTTATCGGCAAAGGAGCAGGAAAGCACCTGTTGAAAACCGATGAGACCACCTACCTGATCTCTACCAACAATCACGGCGTCATTTATTTTGAATGCAGACCGGACGGAGAAATAAAGAAAGCGCTTCCCGGGATCAGGGATGTAAATCATGTAAGCGCGGTAGACGGACAGCTTTTCATCAGTACGCAAAACCAGGGGCTGTGGGTGCTGGATGAAAAATTTAATCCCGTTCATACTTACACAACCCGGGAAGGCCTGCTGAATAATACGGTGCTGAGCTCCTTCACCGCCACTAAAGACCAGGTCTGGCTCAACACCTTTAACGGGATATCGCAGCTGAAAAACGGGGTGTTCGCCAATTACCATATTCGTAACGGCTTCCCGCTGACGGAAGTTAACTCAGGCGCTTACCAGCAAGCTTCCGATCCTGTTTACCCGTTTATTGTCGGCGGGAAAAACGCCTGGGTAAAGTTCGGGCCGCAAAGCTTGTTCAACAATACTTTCCAGGCCCCGGTATACCTTACCGACCTTAAAATAGCCAATCTTCCCATCAGCAGCCTTGTACAATTTCAGGATATCGACCTGCTGCATCCGCAGCCTATCCGCCTCAGGCATGACCAATCCACGCTAACATTTGAGTTTGCCGGGTTGAGCTATCTCATGCCCCGTAACAATACCTACCGTTACAAGATGGCCGGGTTTGAAGAAGACTGGAAGTATGCCGACTCACATGGTATTGCGGAATACAGCCAGATCCCGCCCGGTAAATATACTTTTCAGCTGCAGTCGGCCAACAACGACGGCGTCTGGAGCTCTAGGGCTTATTCGGTCCCGGTACATATAAAGCCGCCTTTCTGGCAAACGTTTCCGGCTTACCTGCTTTATGCGCTGGCCATTGCCGGCGGTGTTTTACTGATACGCTTTAATGCTATCAGGAGCGCAAAGCTCCAGATGAAAGAAAAAGAGCTGGAAGAGGTGGATTTCGTCCACCAGTTAAAAGTAAAATATTTTACCGATATCAGCCACGAAATCAGGACTCCCCTTACACTGATCCTGAGCCCGCTGGACGAAATGCTCGAAAACCCGGACCTGGGCGCTGAAGATAAAAAGAAGATCTCCTCAATGCGGTATCACGGCAGGAGCCTGCTCCTCCTGGTCAATCAGCTGCTGGAGATAAACCGTCTGGAGCTGGACAAGGAACAGCTGAACCTTTCTCCTGTCAGGATGCAGGAATTGGCCGCTCAGCTGAAAGAGGGGTTCCGGTCTTTGGCGGCGCGGCTGCAGATCGACTGGGAAGTTGATACCGGAAACACCGCTGATTCCGTTTTGCTCCTGGATAAAGAAAAGCTGGAAAAAGTTTTGCTTAACCTGCTCTCCAATGCGTTTAAATATACGCCGCCGCAAGGGAGCATCCTTTTGAAGATCAGTATGGCCGCTGACGGGGACCTTTTACACACATTGAAGCTGGAGGTGATCGATTCCGGGATCGGGATCCCGGAAAAGGACATTCCCTACATTTTTGACAGGTTCTTTACCGGGGGGAAATCTGCCGCAGTAGGGACCGGCGTCGGGCTGTCGCTGGTCAAAGCTATCGTAAAAGATTTAATGAAAGGAGAGATTGAAGTGAAAAGCAAGATCGATGAAGGAACACACTTCACCATATCCATTCCTGATGTTCTCATGGCATTCGATACGCTTCCGCCAAAAGAAGAAAAGCTGTTTGCTTTGTCGTCCGAATACATGCCTTACCATAATACCTTCGGGACAGAGGAGCCGGAATCCGGCCCGGTAAGCCGTGAAACCATTTTAGTGGTGGAAGATAACCCGGACTTGCGTCAGTATATTTCGGGCAAAGTCCGAGAACACTACCCCGTATTGTCGGCAGACAGCGCCGAAAAGGGCCTGGAGCTGCTGGAATCTGAAGAAATAGCGCTGGTTATTTCGGATGTGATGCTTCCGCAGATGAATGGGAAAGAGTTTTGTGCCAGGATCAAGACCAACCTGCTGACCAGCCATATCCCGGTCATACTTTTAACCGCCATCCAGGACAGCGATTTCAAAATCGGGAGCCTGGAGATCGGGGCCGATGACTACCTGACCAAGCCGTTCATTTTCAGGGAGCTTCTGCTGAGGATTCAGAACATACTGACCCAGAAAGAACGGCTCCGGAACCTCTATCAGCATAAAGCCTATCTTCCCGAGAAATCGGAGATAAGATACAATTCCTATGACCAGGGCCTTTTGGCGGCCATCATCAGCCAGCTGGACATGCAGCTGGGAAACAGCGAATACTCCGTCGAGCAGCTCGGCAAAGAAGTAGGCCTGAGCCGTGTGCATCTGTACAGGAAGCTCAAGATGCTCACCGGCCTTACGCCGTCACAGTTCATCCGTAATTACCGTTTGAAAAAAGCTATCGACATCCTGGCAGTGGAGGATGTGAGAGTGGCGGAGCTTGCCGCAAGGGTCGGGTTCAACGATACCAGCTATTTTATTAAATGCTTTAAGGAGAAGTTCGATGTCTCGCCTACGGAATATGTCAGAATGTAGCATATTCCCCGGTATTCGCAGGCCCGGCAACCGGTTATCCCCCCTGTTTTCAACCAAATCGAAAGTATTTTAACGGAAATTGAAAGCCTGTAACCGGCTTGCACGCTTAGCTTTGCCTTGAAAGCTACCGGATCTCTATTGGATTCCAGCCCTGCCTGAATGCGTATCGCCTGTTTCCTTAACAAAGACTTTGCCTATGCACAAAACCTGTCCGAAAATTCGCGCTGCCGCGACCTGTTTGCCAATATCTTCAGATAAAACTGCAACAAACATGAAACGCTATCTATTAGGGATCATTTTATTGCTTAACGCTTTGTCCCTCACCGCAGGGTTGCCTGCCAGGCTCGCGTATACCATACGGGGGACCGTGCTGGATCTGAAATCCAAGGAGCCCCTGGTAGGCGCCGTCGTTCGTATCGAGGGCAGCAACGACGCGGCCGTCGCCGATATTGAAGGGAAATTTGTCTTAACGGGCGTGCCGTCGCTCCCTGTCCGCCTGGAAGCTACCAGCGTAGGGTTCGAAAAGCAGGTGGTAACGGTCGAAAAGGAAGAGGAAATCACCATTTACCTGATAGAGCAGACCAATTCACTGAGCGAAGTGGTGGTGATCGGGTATGGCGAGGTGAAGCGCCAGGCCGTAACAGGCGCCATTTCTTCGGTGAGCGGCCGCGATATCGCCAAGGTCCCTGTTCCCGATGCCACTACGGCGCTGGCCGGGCGGGCGGCCGGGGTGCAGGTCAGCACGGCGGAAGGGGCGCCGGGCGCAAATATTTCGATCAAGATAAGGGGCGGGGGATCCATTACGCAAAGCAACGAGCCGCTTTATGTGATCGATGGCTTTCCCCAGACGGAAGGGATGCGCTTCCTCGACCCCACCGATATCGAGAGCATTGAAATACTGAAAGATGCCTCGTCTACCGCGATCTACGGCGCAAGAGGCGCCAACGGAGTGGTATTGGTTACGACCAAAAAGGGTAAAAATGCACGCACTACGGTCAGCTACGATATGTATTACGGCGCTAAAAAAATCAATCGTACGATCCCGGTGCTGAACCCCTACCAGTATGTGCTCCTGGATTATGAACGCAGCATGGACGAGCAGGTTGAGATGGACCGGTTTATACAACGGTACGGCACATTCGACCAGCTCCGGTCTAACTTCGGCAACAGGGCCGGGATCAACTGGCAGGATGAGGTATTCGGGGGTACCGCCAATACACAATACCATAAAATTGCGGTTTCCGGCGGGAATAAGGATACCCGTTTCAATTTCTTCTATTCACGCAACAAGGATGAAGGGATCATGGTGAACAGCGGATCGAAAAAGAATACCGCCAAGCTCAGCTTTGATCATACGGCCGGTGAGAAATTATCGGCCTCCGCCTCCGTCAATTATACCGAGCAGGAGATTTACGGGGTAGGCAGCTCGGAAGGGAACAACCGTTTCAACAAGCTTCAGAACATACTCTGGTACCGGCCTACCATCGGGATTTCCGGGAACGACCAGGACCTGGTAGAAAGTGACACGGACCCGGCCCTGGTGGACGATAGCGGCAACGTGCTTCAGAATCCGCGGACCAATGCCATTGCCGAGGAAAGAAAGACCTACCTGAAGACGCTTTACCTGAACGCTTCGCTGAATTACAAGATCACGAACTTCCTGACTTACCGCGGTATGGTGGGCCTTCGTACCGACGCCAACCGCGCTGATCTTTTCAACGGCAGCCGTACCGTCAACGCCAAACGTACCGGAGGACCGAACGGATCGGTCACGAATACCGAGCTGTATAACTGGTCGTATTCCAATACGCTCACTTTCGACTACCAGTCGGATCACCATAGCCTTGAGATCATGGCAGGCCAGGAGGAATGGTACCGCAAGGAAAAAATGGTGCGGGCCAGCACTTCCATGTTCCCCAACGACGACATCGGGCTCAATGACCTGTCGCAGGGTACCGTTCCCGGCATCCCGCAGTCGAGGGTGGAAGACGAGCGCCTACTCTCCTTCTTCGGCAGGGTCAACTACGGCTATGCGAACAAATACCTCCTTACCGCCAGCCTGCGGGCCGACGGCTCATCCAAGTTCGGATCTGCCAATAAATTCGGATACTTCCCTTCCGTATCGGCTGCCTGGCGGCTGATCGAGGAGGACTTTCTGAAAGACAACCGGCTATTCTCGGATTTTAAGCTGCGGGCCTCCTACGGGAAAACCGGTAACAACCGGATCGGGAATTACCTTTCATTAGCCCTGCTGCAGGCCGGCTACTACCCGGTCAACGATGTCCCGTCGATCAGCGTGGGCTCCTATGTGCTCCCGAATCCCAATCTTAAATGGGAAACAACCGGCGCGACCAATATAGGGCTCGACGTGGGGATACTCAACCAGCGTATCCAGCTCACGGCAGAATATTACAACAACCGGACAGACGACCTTCTTCTCGCTACGGAAGTACCCTATTCGTCGGGCTACGCCACGGTCCAGATGAATATCGGCTCGACGCGGAACACGGGGCTGGAATTTACGGTGAATGCCCAGACATTGAAGAGGAAAGACTTCAGCTGGGAAACCAATTTCAATATCGCCTTCAACCGCAATAAGGTATTGTCCCTCAACTCCGGCCAGGAGCTGTTCTATGCCGAATCCGGGTTCTCGGAATTCAGCCAGACCGACTACATCATCCGCGTCGGGCAGCCGGTCGGGCAGATGTACGGGTATGTTTCCGACGGGTTGTATACGGTCGATGACTTTAACTATAACCCGGCCAACCAGACCTACACGCTGAAGGATAACATCGCCTACAACCCCAACGTAACGCCCCAGCCCGGCTACCTCAAGCTGGTCGACCTCGACGGCGACGGACTGGTGAATCCTTCCGACCGTACCGTGATCGGGAATGCGAACCCGAAGCATATCGGGGGCATTACGAATACTTTTACCTACAAAAACCTGGATCTGAGCATATTCCTGAACTGGAGCTACGGCAACCAGGTCTTTAATGCAAACAGGCTCTACAACTCGCAGACGTACCTGCAATACCGCAACTCGTTTGCCGAAATCGCCGATCGCTGGATGACCATCAATGAGCAGGGGGCGCTGGTGACAGATCCTGTACAGCTGGCTGCGATGAACGAGGGGAAAACGGTCCCGTCCTGGCAGAATGGCACGGATCTGCGCTTTTATGATAAAATGGTGGAAAACGGCTCCTTCCTGCGCCTCAACAATATCACGCTCGGCTACGCCCTTCCCAAACCGCTGCTGGCCAGGGTGAAGATCAACGGCATGAGGTTTTACGGGTCTGTGTACAACCTGCACAATTTTACTTCATACAGCGGGTATGACCCTGAAGTCAGCACCCGCAACAGCTCGGGCATTACCCCGGGCGTCGACTTCGGCGCATATCCCAGGAGCCGCTACGTGGTGATCGGGGCAAACGTATCATTCTAACCAGTCTTTACCATGAGAAATATATCGCTACGTCGTATCGGCGCATCGGCAAAGAGGTGGTCGCTGACCTTTATCGGGATATCCGGGTTGCTGCTCGGTCAGGTAGCATGTGAGGATTCGCTTACCGAAACACCCTATTCTTTTTATTCGGTCAATACCTTCTTCAAAAATGTCAACCAGGCCACTATGGCCGTCATGGGCATCTATGAAGTGCTTGGCCAGCTGGATACTTACGGAAGGTCCAGCTCGATGGCCTACGCGGTCGACAACGATCAGGATTATATGAGAGGAGCTTCCCTGAGCGGCAACCAGCGGCTGGTCGCGCACTACGCGGTCACGCCTGCACATGCTTGGATCGAGTCCAGCTGGCAATTGTATTACCAGGGGATTGACCGCGCCAACCTGGCGATTCAGAAAATCGGCGAAATGGAGCTGTACGAAAACGGTACGGAATCGGAGAAGTCGGAGCTGAGAAGGCTGCTGGGAGAAGCCCTTTTCCTGAGAGGCCTGATTTATTTCGACCTGGTAAGGTTCTGGGGAGATGTCCCTTTTAAAACCACGCCTACCGCGCTGGGCGACGACCTGAACCTGCCTCGCACCAACCGGGAAGAGGTATACGACCAGATCATCGCCGATATCGAAACGGCGATCCCCCTCCTGCCTGAAGCTTCCCAAAAGAAAGCCGACGAGCGGGTCAGCAAAGGGGCGGCGCGCGGGATCCTGGCGCGTATCCTGCTCGGGCGCGGCGGCTATTCCCTGCAAATGAACGGGCAGATGACGCGATTGCCGGGTTATAAAGAGTATTATACCAAAGCGCTGGAGCAGACCGCTGCCATTATCGCTTCGGGTGAGCACTCCCTGAATCCCAGCTACGAGGAGATATTCAGGAATTATTGCCAGCTGAAGCTGGAGCCGAAAGAAAGCATGTTCGAGATCGCCTTCTTCAACGTGAACGGCAACGACCAGAACAGCAGCATCGTAGGTACCTGGAACAGCCCTCTGACCGACGCCAACAGCCCGTATGGAAGAGCCAATTCCTTCATCAATACCCACCCGCTTTTTTACAGGTCTTTCGAAGAGAATGACCTCAGGCGGGATGTTGCCGTGGGTACCTTCCAGGTCAATGCCCAGGGCCAGGAAGTCCCGATGACCGGGAACAGGGATGCGGAATGGGCGCCGGGCAAATGGCGTCGCAACTGGCAGGGTACCAGTCCCAAAAATCCTAACAATACCGACATCAACTGGGTGATGCTGCGCTATTCCGACGTGCTGCTGATGCACGCTGAAGCTTCCAACGAGCTGAAGGGAGGACCTGATGCCGAAGCGTACGGGGCGGTTAACCAGGTGCGCCGTCGCGCCGGCCTGCCCGATTTGGAACCGGGACTTTCCCAGTCTGCTTTCTTTGAAAAGATCGTCGCAGAACGGGGTCATGAGCTTTGCTTCGAAGGGTGGCGCAAGTTCGACCTGATCCGCTGGAACCGCTTGGGCGGCTATCTGCGTCAGACACAGGCTGATCTTAAAGCCTATCGCAGCAATTTCCCTTATATTGCCGGGCAGCAGTTTGTCGACGGCAAGCACGAGCTGTTCCCTATTCCGCAAAGAGAGATGGACCAAAATCCGGGCCTGGTTCAGAACCCGGGCTATTAGGCGTGCCAACCCGATGAAGAAAATCCCGACCACTTATTGGCTGACGTTCCTGGCATGTGCAGCGCTTTTTATCAAGACCGCACATGCCGCCCCCGTATCCGGAGATCTCTGGGGCCGCCTGAACCTCGGCGATCCTGCTTTGGAGAAAGTAGCGAAATTGCAGCAAGCCGGCCGGGATAAAGAGGCCCTGGAGGCGCTGACGCACTATTTCAAAAACCGCGAAGGCGTCAGGCACCCGGAGATACCCTCCGGCACGATGCCGGCGGAAACGCCTTCCAAAGCGGATATCAAAAAGGCAGACGACGGCCTGCAGCACGTCTTGTTCGCGCACAAAGGCTACAAGCCCCTTTTTTATGGAAAGGATATCGACTGGACCTATTGGCCGGTCAAGGACAATGAGCTCCGGTTTCAGCTTCACCGGATGTATTGGTGGGAGTCGATGGGAAAGGTATACCGCTTTACGAAGGATGAGCGCTACGCCAAGGAATGGGTGCTTCAGTATAAGGATTGGATCGCAAAAAACGCCAGGGGCAGCTCAGAGGAAAACGACCGCTTTGCCTGGCGGCCCCTGGAAGTCAGCGCCCGGGTCGAAGGACAGATCGGCCAGTTTTGCTACTTTTTGCCTTCTCCCCACTTCGATGCGGACTTCCTGGCAACCTTCCTCGTCAATTTCTCGGATCATGCCGGGTACCTGGCCAATCATATGGCCGAACGGGGAAACCATCGTCTTTTCGAAGCGCAGCGCCTGATTTTTGCAGGCGCTTTTTTCCCGGAGTTCAAAGCGGCCGGCCAATGGGTAGAAACAGGAATTGATATTCTTACAGAGGAAATAGGTAAGCAGGTATACCCCGACGGCCTGCAATATGAATTATCTTTCAACTACCACGTAGCCGCCATCAACATATTTATAAAGGCGCTTGAAATGCTGGAGATCAACGGGAAATCCGGGCTTTTCCCGGAAAGCTACGGCAGTACCCTCGAAAAAATGGTGCTTGCCGTAACGGACTTTTCCTTCCCCGATTATACCTACCCGATATTCAGCGATGCGAAGCTGGAGCAAAAAAGCGATATGCTGCGGAATTACGCGAGGTGGTCGAAGCTCTTCGGCAAAAATCCCGTCATCCGCTACCACGCAACCGACCGGAAGGATGGGCATCCGGCCTCTCATCTTTCACATGCGCTCCCTGACGGAGGGATTTACACGTTTCGCAGCGGCTGGGACGAAAACGCCACGGTGATGGTACTGAAAGCAAGCCCGCCGGCATTCTGGCACAGCCAGCCCGATAACGGCACTTTTGAATTGTATATCAACGGGACTAACTTTTTCCCCGACGCCGGGTGCTATGTCTACGGCGGCAACGAGGAAGTGCTGAAGGAACGGAACTGGTTCAGGCAAACGAGGGTCCACAATACGCTGACGCTGAACAATGAAAACCTGGTGATCAACCAGGCGAAAGCCCTTTTGTGGGAGACGACCCCGCAGCAGGATGCATTGGTATACGAAAACCCGAGCTACCCGGATCTCACGCATCGCAGATCTGTCTTTTTTATTGATAAGAAATTTTTCGTAATTGTCGATGAAGCGACAGGCGCTGCCGAAGGCGACGTCGCGATCCATTTCGGGCTAAAAGAAGGAGAGGTAAAATTGCTTCCCGAAACCCACGGAGCGCAGACGCTTTACCCGGGCCGGGATAATGTATATATCCGGAGCTTCCCGGCGCAGAAAGCCGAAACCGCCCCGGAGGAAGGCTGGGTATCATATGCCTACAGGGAAAAACAGGAGCGGACAGCCTTTTCTGTAAAATCACAAAAAAAACGGGAACCTGTGCGTTTTGTTACCGTGATCTTACCCACGGACCAGACGAAGGGGGAGAGCCTTCCGCATGTGGAGGCAAAAATCCTCGATGTCGCGCCTGACCGGCTCCGGGTGCAGGTCACCGTTGACCAGGAAAACTACTACCCGGCTTACCACCTAAAACCGAAAAAAGATGAATAGATCTGTCTGCCTGTCTGCAATTTGCCTGCTGTATACGATCGTGACGAAGGCCCAGGAAAAGCCTAATATCCTGCTGATCATGACCGACCAGCAGACGGTCTCCGCGCTAAGCGCCGCCGGTAACAAAGATTTGCACACACCATACACCGACTACCTGGCCGCCAATGGCACCATGTTCACCCGGGCATACGTGTCGCAGCCGGTCTGCTCTCCTTCACGAACCAGCATATTCTGCGGGAAAATGCCGCACGAAACCGGCTTCACCGCCAACGGCTCGCCGAAAGAAGGATTATGGCCGGCCGGGCTTCCGACGATGGGCACTATTGTCAAGGGCGCGGGGTACCAGACCACTTATATCGGGAAGTGGCACATTCCCATCCCGGAAAAGTCGTTAAACATTCACGGTTTCGACAATGTGAGCAATACCAACCTGAGAAACGACTATACCGACGCCGTCACGTCGGCCCTCTGCGCAGACTTCTTCAGGGAGTACGACCGTTCGAAAGGGCCGTTTTTCATGGTAGCGTCTTTTCTCAATCCGCACGACATCTGCGAATGGGCGAGGCAGGATCCCCTGAAAATGGATATTATCCCGCCGCTGCCGCCGGATAACCTGCTGCCGGCGCTGCCTGCCAATTTCGAAATACCGGCGCTCGAGCCGGCTATCGTGAGGGAGCAGCAGCATTCCAATTACAGGACCTACCCTTCGCTCCAATGGGATGAGCTGCAGTGGCGGCGGTACCGCTGGGCCTATAACCGTCTTATCGAACGGGTAGACCATGAGGTAGGACGCGTGATCAACGCGCTTAAAAAATACAAGCTGGACGACAATACGATCGTGATCTTTACCAGCGATCACGGCGACGGTTATGCGGCGCACCGCTGGAACCAGAAGCAGATCCTTTACGAAGAATCGGCCGGGGTGCCTTTTATCGTTTCCCGGATCGGGAAATGGAGCCCCAAAGTGGACAGCACTACGCTGATCTGCAACGGGATCGACATCATCCCGACGCTTTGCGGCGCAGCCGGTATCCCGACACCCGGCCACCTCAAAGGGCTGAACATATTGGACCGTATCGAAAATCCGCAAAGCGCATGGCGGGATACCCTGGTGATCGAGACCGAATTTGTAGACAACGCCAGGCCGCTCGGGATCAAAGGGCGCGCGGTGATTACCCGTGATTACAAATACATCGTCTACGACAAAGGAGAGGTCAGGGAGCAGCTCTTTTACCTGCGGGACGACCCGGGCGAAACCAAAAGCCTGATCCGGGAGGCTTCGGCAGCCAATATCCTGCAGCAGTTCCGGAAAACATTGCAAACCTGGGTGAAGGAGAATGGAGACGATTTTAAAGGGGTACTTTAAAGCATACGGCTGCGGTTTGCTGCTGCTCCTGGCTGGCTTTCTTCAGCAGCCTGCCTGCGCCCAGACGGCAGTCGCCCAGACGGCGGTCGCTGGGGAGAAAAGCCCTGCTGAGCTTTCGCTTTCGGCCCGTGTGCTTCATCCGCGATTGAGGGAGTGGGCCTATCCCAAAGACGGCGTCAGCCTCGGGAAGGATGAATTGCATCTGCTCTGGCCCGGGCAGAAGGGGAAAGCGGTGAAGTACCGGGTCAGGATCGCCCGCGACAGCCTTTTCAAGCAGTCCCTATTCCTGTCTCCTCCGCAGAAATGGGCCGTTTATACCGTCCGTACGCCTATGGAGCCCGGCGGGTGGTACTGGCAATACGGCTGGCAGGCTTCGGACAAAAAGGAATGGAAATGGTCGCCGGCGTATGCTTTTCAACTGTCAGCTCCGAAGGGAAACCCGAAGGTCAGCAAAAGTCCTGAAGAAATACTGAACGGGTTGAAAGGCGCTCATCCGCGGCTTTTCGGGATGGACAAAAACCTGGCGCTTTTCAGAAGCAGCAATTCCGGGAACCCGGAGGCCGCGGCTTTTGTCGATGAGATGCAGAAAATGGTGGGCGCCCCGCTGCCGCAGGAAGTTCCTACCCGGCCGCGTGATACGACCGGTATGACGCCGGTCCAGCGGGAGAAGATGATCGAATTTATGTATCACGGCTTCGGCGAGAAGGTCGGAAGGCCGGTCATCGACCTGAGCGTCGCGTGGCTGCTGACGGAAGACGAGCGGTTTATCCGGGAAGCTATCCGCAGGGCGGTCCACCTGGCCGGCCTGGACCCGGCCGGTTATTCCACGCGCGACGATTTTAACAACGCCAATGTAATGGAGGCCATGGCTTGGGCCTACGATTTCGGGTATAAGCACCTTTCCGGGCTGGAAAAAGAGCTTTTGAGAAAGGCAATCATCGCCAGGGCGCGGCCGCTTTACGAGCATATGGTGAACCGGTTTGAGCTTCATTTTTGCGACAACCATATCTGGCAGCACCTGATCCGGAACTTTTCGGTTACGGCGGTAGCGCTGGCCGGCGATGCTCCTGAAGCGAATGAATGGCTCAGCTACCTGTACGAGGTATGGACCGCCCGGTTCCCCGTTCTGGGGACAGGCGATGGCGGCTGGTTCGAAGGAAACGGCTATTTTAAGGTACACTTCCAAACGCTGATCTATCTCCCGGTTTTATGGACATCACTTACCGGCACCGATTATTTTTCGTCGGCGTGGATGCAGCACCTGCCGTATTACCTGGTCTACTCTTATCCCCCCGGCGCACCTTCGACGGCATTCGGTGATATGCACGATGAGCTGACAGGCCCGTCGAAGATGTACGCGGTGTTTGCGGAAGCTTTGTCCCGTAAGCTGCCCAACCCGCACCTGAAAGCATATGTGGAACAAATGAAACGCTATTCGCCGCAGTTCTTTACCGGGAAAGATCCGTTTGTTTTCTTCCGCCTGCTTACGTATGAGCCCGGTACGCAGCCGTCTGCCGCTATCCAGGCGCCGCCGCTGCCCCGCTCCCGCGCCTTCCGCGATGTCGGGCTTGCGGCCATGCATTCGGATCTCTCCGATGCCGACAATAACGTGGCCGTATACATGAACGCCAACCCCTTCGGCGCCTCGGGCCACGGTCACGCCGCCCAGAATGCCGTCACGATCAACAAAGGCAGCAAAAAGCTATTCGGCGGATCGGGATATTACAGCAATTTCAGCGATGCGCACACGCTGCTTCACTACCGGAGCTCCCGTGCTTACAATACCATCCTGGCCGACAGCCTGGGGCAAAAAATCGGGGAGGACGGCTATGCCTGGATCGCCCGGCACCTTACCGGAACGCGCATCCAGTACGCCCTGGGAGATGCAAGCCAGGCATACGGCGATGTAACGACGCCGTTCTGGCTCTCTCATTTCAAAAGAAACAACATCGCGCCCGACCGGGCAGCCGGGTACGGCGACGCAGGTGTAAAGCGTTTCCGGCGTCATACCCTCCTGCTCGACGACCGCTATGTCGTGATATACGACGAGCTGGAGGCGGCACAACCGGTAAAATGGACTTCCCAATTCCATTCTCCCTATCCGTTGCAGGCCCGCAACGATTCCCCTGAAAATGTGTTTGAGCTGCTGGAAGAAGGCGCTACTCTTGCCGTGGGACGGGTTTTCTCAGCTTTTCCGAGCCATATAGCGGTACATGACCGGTTTGCCTCCCCGGCCATCAACTGGAAAGGGCGCGCCGGCGACGAGGGCGAAGGCGTGAGGGAATATGCGCTGCAGTGGCACGTTGGGGTCACTACCGCCGACCGTACACCGGTCTGCTACTTTCTGACGGTGCTGGACCTCAAGCCGGCCGCACCGGCCACTGCCGCACCTGCTGCGGCTATACCAGCCGCCGCTCCCTTCTCAC
This sequence comes from Cytophagaceae bacterium SCN 52-12, assembly GCA_001724175.1. Classification (GTDB taxonomy): domain Bacteria; phylum Bacteroidota; class Bacteroidia; order Cytophagales; family Spirosomataceae; genus Ravibacter. The sequence continues at coordinate 26,119 of MEDT01000251.1, forward strand.
TGGCGCTCGACGGCTGGAAGCTGGAGGCCAACCTTCGCCCGGATCACCGTCCGTCGCTGCTCCTGAAGTCGTCCGACGGCAAAACCACTTTCCATTACGGGCCCGGCGACCCCTACCGGCTGCATACCGTAGCAGGCAGCTCCGTGCTTTCCGAGATCCGGCCTGATGGATCGGCAAGCAGGATGGAGGCAATCGACGAATGGCCCGATGTAGTCAAAACCGATACAGAATTTCCAATAAAAAAGCATGCATACCATGAATGAACCACAACACCGACCGGCTGCTTACGTTTTATTTTCTGCGCTGCTGTCGCTGACGCTCGCTTTGTTTCTCTCTTACGCCTGCTCGCCCAAAAAAACTGAGCAGGCGCGGCCCAATTTCCTGATTATCATGTCTGATAACCAGTCGTGGAATCACCTGGGGGCCTACGGCGACTCTATTGTCAAAACCCCTCACATCGACCGGGTAGCTCAAAACGGGGTAAAGTTCACCCATGCTTTCTGCGCTTCCCCTTCCTGTACCCCTGCCAGGGCAGCCCTGCTGATGGGCCAGGAGATTTACCGGCTGAAAGAAGGCGCCAATCTCTGGGGAACGCTCCCCACCGAGTTCAGGACGTATCCCGACCTGCTGGAGGAGGCCGGCTACCTGGTAGGTTATGAAGGAAAAGGCTGGGGCCCCGGAAATTTTGAAGCTTCGGGCCGGATCCGCAACCCGGGAGGCAACCGGTACGAGAACTTTGCCGCTTTCCTTTCGTCGAACAAGCAGACCGACGGCAAACCCTGGCTGTACTGGTTCAGCAGCAAGGACCCGCATCGTCCTTATGCCGTAGGCTCCGGAACGGCCGCCGGGATTGATTCCAGCAGGATCAAGGCGCCTTCATATCTGCCCGATGTACCCGAAGTGAAAGGCGACATAGGAGATTATTATGCGGCCATACAGCATTTCGACGGCGAGACAGGTACTATGCTGCGCGAGCTGGCCGAAAGCGGCGAGCTTGAGAATACGCTGATCATTATCTGCAGCGACAACGGCTGGCAGATGCCCCGGGGACTGGCCAATCTCTACGATTTCGGGACCCGGGTACCCCTTATTATTTCCTGGGCCGGTTCTTCCCATCCGGGATTCCACCCGGGAAGAACCGTCGACGACGTCGTAAGCCTGAACGACATCGCCCCGACTCTCCTGGAGCTGGCCGGAGTCAGGATCCCCGCCGCCTATACCGCCAGAAGTCTTACTTCCCTGCTGACTTCTTCACAGAATGGCCGCATCGATACTTCCCGCACCTTTACCGTCATGGCAAGGGAACGCCATGCCTTTGTGAGAAAGAACGGCCTGGGCTACCCGGGTAGGGCGCTCCGGACGCACGATTTTCTTTACATCAGGAACCTGGAGCCCACGCGCTGGCCTGCCGGAGATCCTCCTTTATTTGGCGACGTCGATGCGCATATGCTGCATTACCCGGCGCCTACCAAGGTATTCATGCTTGCAAACAGGGACAAACCCGAAGTCGCGCCTCTCTTCCGCCTGGCGTTCGACAAACGGCCGGCCGAGGAGCTGTATGACATCCGGAATGACCCTGATCAGCTGATCAACCTGGCCGGGGATGGAAGGTATACGGAAGTAAAAGACGCGCTCTCCAGACAGCTGTCGGCATACCTTGAAAAAACGGAGGATCCCAGGGCGACGGGACAGGCGGTTATCTGGGATTCGGCCCGGTACTACGAGCCGAGAGACTTCACTCCCAAACCTTCCAAAGAGGCCAAAGAGGCGCTTAAGCTTAAAGATGTCTACAACTACCTGGAAGATTGAATTGGCTCATAGACCGGCAGAATATTCGCTGGGCATGCACCCGTAGTGCTGCTTGAAGCTGGTGGAGAAGTACGCCGGAGAATTGAATCCCGACCGGAAAGCCACTTCCGCAATATTGTATTGCCTGGTCTTCAGCAGCCTGGCGGCATACCCCAGCCTGATCCGCCTTACCAGGTCTGAAGGCGACTCCCCTGTGAGGGCCCTGAGCTTGAGGTAAAGGGCTGAGCGGCTCATTCCTACTTCGCTGCTCAGCTTGTCTACCGAGAAGTCAGGGTCTTCAATACGGGCTTCCACTATCGCGATTACCTTCCGGATGAGCGCCTCATCCAGGGGATTCATTGTGATCTTTGCCGGGTCGATTTCCTCGGACCTGGAATGATACTGCTTCAGGCGCTCCCGGTTTTTGATAATATTGCTGATTTTAGACTCCAGCAGCTGAATGGAGAAAGGTTTGGTGATATAGTCGTCTGCGCCGGCCTCTATGCCCACGATCTGCTGGGATATGCCTGCTTTAGCCGTCAGCAGTATAATAGGGATATGACAAGTCCGGATGTCCTGCTTGATGCGGTCGCAAAATGTCACGCCATCTACGCCCGGCATCATTACATCGCATAGTATCAGATCGAACAGATCCCGTTCTACCAGGGGCAGGGCTTCCGATCCGCTGGCGGCGGTTGCGATATGGTATTGGTGCTCAAAGTATTCCTTCAGGTACGCCGTGATCTCCGGGTTATCGTCTACCAGCAGGAGATTTTTCTTTTTTTCTCCCGACAGCAACGCCAGCTTCGACAATATGCCGTTGGGCACGTCGCTGATGAATACGCCGTTGGCCGGCTCCGCTGCTGTGCTTACGGGCTCCGCTGCGGAATATTCCTGCTTAAGGGGGAGGGTGACTGTCACTACCGTTCCCCGATTTTTTACGCTTTCGAGCGATATCCGGCCGTCGAGGCTGGTCACCAGTTCTTTCACGAAGGCCAGCCCGATGCCCGACCCGGCGCTTTCACCATCTTCATTGACCCTGAAAAAAGGCTCGAATACCTGCTCCTGGTGAATTTCGTCGATCCCGATCCCATTGTCTGCAACCTTCAGGATCAGCTGTTCGGGAAGCGTTTCAAGACTAAGCGTGATTTTGCCCCCTTCGGGTGTATATTTCAAGGCATTCGACAGCAGGTTGACCAGGATTTTCTCGAAGATGCCCTTGTCGACGAGATAATAAGCCGCATCAGCCTGCTTTTCGAAGGAGTAGGAAATACGCTTGTTCTCTGCCATGAGCCGGAACGACTGGAATATCCCACCCGCCAGGTCGATCAGGTCCGTTCTTTGAGGAGTTCCGGGCCCGGATTTCAGATCCAGCTTCCGGAAATCCAGCAATTCGTTCACCAGTGCGAGCAGCCGCTCCGTATTGCGGGATATGAGGTCATAGTTCTTCTGTAGCCGGAACCGGTTAAGCTGACCGCTCCTGATCTCGTCAAGCGGCGCCTTGATCAGCGTCAGAGGGGTTCGCAACTCGTGGGAAATGTGCGTGAAGAAGTCAAGCTTCATCTGGTTGATCTCTGCTTCTTTTTCGTGCTCCATTCTTTCAATTCTCAGCTGGTGCAGCGCTTTCAGGCGGTCGGTAGAAGATTTATAGGCGAAAAAAATCCCGGCCGCCGCCAATAATACCGATGTGAAATAAAACAGGTAGGTCTTCCACCAGGGCGGAAGGATTTTGATCCGGACCGTTTTTTCAGGGCTGCTTTCACCCATAGGCCCTACCGCCTTGACATGAAACGTATATTGCCCGGGAGGCAGGTTGTGATAAGAAGCGTTCCGGTCTCTTTCAGCGACCTGCCAGCCTGTATCATATCCCTCCAGGTAGTAGAAATAGGTCACCCTGCTGGGAGATATGTAGTTAAAAGAATTGAAGTGAAAGCTGAACTGCTTATGATCGGGCTGCAAAACGAAAGCGCTCGTAGCATTGATGTGCTTCTCCAGTATATGGAACGGGTGCCCGGCCGTAATTTCATTTCCCAGCACGTTGAGCGCCGTCAGCCGGATTTCCAGTGGAAACGACAGCAACCGCAATTCCGCTGGATAGAAATAGGAGATGCCGTTGATCCCGCCGAACAGCATCAGGCCGTCGGAAGCTTTGCAGGAAGAGGTCAGGATAAACTGGTTGTTCTGAAGCCCGTCCCTGGTGTCGAAGAGCTGTTTTTTCTGTGTTTTCGGATCATACCGTACGAGCCCCCTGTTGGTCGAGATCCAGAGGAGGCCGTCCTCGCCGGGTTGTATACTGCTGATGATGCCTTCCAGAATGCCGTCGCCGGTGTCGACCGTGCCGGTTTGTCCTGTCGACGGGTTCATATAGTTCAGCCCGTTCCGGGTGCCGATCCAGAGATGATGCTGATCATAGGCCAGGCAGGTTACGACATCGTTGGAAAAGCGGTCGCCCGGGAAAGCCGTTACTTCTTTACGATCCGGGCTGATCCTTGTTACGCCGTTGGTCGTCCCGATCCAGATATAGCGCCGGGAGTCCTCGAGAAGGAACGTAACTGTCCGGCTTGAAAATGATTGCTCCGGGTGCTCCGAAGCGAACCGGCGAAACGTCTGTGTAGCCAGGTCAAACCGGTCGAGGCCGGTCCTGGTCCCGACCCAGATCTCTCCGCGGTGGTCTCTGAGCAGTGCATACACCATATCGCCGGAGATGGTGGTGGTATCGTCCGGGGTATGAAGGAATACCCGGTTGGCAAAATTTTTGGGCGAGAACAGGTTGAGCCCCCCGTTGTGCGTCCCGACGAGAAGCCTTCCGTCACCCAATTGGAGAATTGCCTTGATGCTGTTGGATCTGAAGATCGGGGTGCCGGAGACTGTATGCGAATAGCCGGTGATGGTACCCTGCTGCCTGTCCCAGTAGCTGATCCCTTTGTCGTTGGTTCCGATCCAGAAATTCTGCCTGTCATCCTGGGAAATGACGTTGATCACCTGGTCGGTCAGCGACAGCTTTCCCCTGTTCTGGGTCAGGAGATTAAACTTGATGTGCTCCGGATGATAGTAGCTTACCCCGCCGAAATAGGTGCCCAGCCACATACCGCCCTGCCTGTCGCGGTAGATCTGGCGGACTGAGTTATGGCTCATACTGTAAGGCTGGCCGGGATCCTGGTGGTAATGACGATAGCTGTTCAGGCGCGTATCCCAGATCGTGAGCCCGGAAAAGGTGCCGATCCACAGGTTCCCGTTCAGATCAGTCCTGATGCTCCTCACATCGTTTCCTGTTACGACCGATTGTTCGCCCGGCTTGTGCACATAATTTACAAATACTCCTTTCTGAGGCCCGTAGCGATATAATCCCCTTCCTTCTGTCCCGATCCAGATCACGTCGATATCGACATAAACCTCGTTGATCATCGGCTCGTTTTCACCCAGTGACAGCAGCTCGCATGTCTTCCGCCGCAGGTCATACACGTACAATCCTTCATTAGTCCCGATAAACAGCTGATCCTGGTGCTTCAGCAGGCTCCGGATCGCAGTAACGCCCTTGCGGGGCCACTGAATTTCTTCTTTGGCAAAGAGCGCCTTTCCCGGCCCTCTTTTATACAATTCCCCCGAGCTTGTTGCTGCATAAACAGCGGAATCAGGGCCTTCTGCAATGGCGGAAACATACCAGACTCCCGGTGCATGAGGCAGGGAATAGTTGACGAAATACTGCTTTTCATAGCTGTATCTGCTGATGCCCTTGTCGCCGCCTATCCAGAGATTGCTATGGGAGTCGAGAAAAAGAGCCCTTACGTAGTTGGAGCTGAAGCTGGTGCTGTCGTTCTTCCGGTTCCTGAAAATCTTGAATTCCTCTCCGTCAAAGCGATTGAGCCCGTCCTGCGTGCCCATCCACATAAAACCGAGGTGGTCCTGCTGGATGCAGAATACAGTGCTCTGCGACAGGCCCTGGGTAGTGGATATGTTCCGGAAATAGCATTCTTTTTCGGCAAACAGATTTTTGGTCTCTTCTACGCCGCAAAAACATTCTGCCGCCAATGCCTGGATCATCACCAGGCACAGCAGGCATCTGCATAGCAGCACTCCGGCGGGCTTTGCTTTTCTGTCCATTCTACCTGAAAGTACTTCCGTGATCGATGCACCCTATACCACAGGTGTCATTGGTATAAAGTTAGGCGATATATACAAGAAACCGGAAGGGGGTGCGCGATATTTCGGGTAGTATACCAGCTCTGCACGCCTTCGGGAGCGGGAGTTGAGCCCCGGGGATACGATAAAAACCGGGAAGAACAAACGGGTATAAAGGAGTCTCGTTAAAAGGTCCCTCTCCTGATCAGCCCGAAAGTGCATTTTACCTTTTCGGGCTTGTTTGAAATGATCATTTCCGCAGCCAGCCTGCCCATTTGACGGAAATCGGTCGACAGGACAGACAAACCGTTTAGTATGATTTCATTGATAGGGGATTCATTATAGGAGATTATCCCGATATCTTTCCCGATCCGGTATCCTTTTTCGGTAGCGTGGCGGACCAGCTCTATCAGCTCTACATCCAGCTGGCTGTTGACAATAAGGTATACTTCGTTAGGCTTGATAAAAGAAGAGTCAATACGATTGTGGATACTATAGGCTATTCCATGCTGCTCGCACAGCCTGACGACGCCGCGCTCTATAATCGGCGCATACAAGCTATCCGGCATAGAGATGACATGCAGCTTTCTGAATTCTCTCAGGCGGTCTATTCCTTCGGAAAGTCCGTCGTATACATCGTTTTCGATGTCCTGGTAAATGTAGCCGAACTGGCCTCTGAAATGATCGATCTTCCTGTCGAGCAGGATAAGTTTCCTATTCGGGATTTTTTTCAGCGACTTGATAATTCTCGCTTCGGCGCCCAGCGGAAAATGAGGAATCACGAGGTAATAATCAAACAGCCCGGCCGTTTCTTTGACAAACGATTCAAACAGGTCAAGGTCCTGGTTATGCAGGCGTATCGTGATATCCGCAATCTCTTTTATTCTTTCGGTAAACTCGTTCAGCATCACCTGCTTATAGGTGGTAATCCTGTCAATAAGCAGTAAGACCGAGATCTTGTGCTTGTTATTGGTAACGAAAAAGCCCTTCCCGTGTGCGGAGTCGATCCTTCCTGTTTCTCTTAATATGGAATAGGCTTTATTGACAGTTTCTTTTGCAAGGCCGAGTTCCAGGGAAAGTTCGTTCAAAGAAGGCAGCATATCTCCTTCCCTGATCTCCTGATCATCTATCAGACGGTTAATAATCTGTACAAGCTGTTTATAAACCGGTATTCCGGATTCTGTGTCAACTTCTATTCTGAGTTTCATAAATGGCAATGGAGTGCCCGGAAAGATTTTTGCCCCGGGAAGTATGGCGTACTTATGTCGCGCAAAATTAAGATTTAAATAAGATAAGTTACAAAAGCGCCTGCTGCCGGAGTCCGGCCGATGATTTTTTAGTGCACTATTTCATAAAAAAATCACCAATCTCTTGGCAGATCGGTTTGCATTACATACTTTTGTTGTATAGTACAGTACAGTATAGTAAAACCTGTTCATAAACCTTTTTTTCTATGAAAAAACTTGACTCGGGAGTAAGGCGGCTGACGTGGATGTGTATCCTGTTCCTGTTGACGGGGGGGCTTGAATATTCAATCGCACAGACCGTTACCGGTACGGTAACCGCGCAGGAAACCGGCGAGCCTCTTATCGGCGTGACCATTATGATCAAAGGGACGACCCAAGGTGTAACAACCGATATAGAGGGGAAATATTCCCTGGGCGTACCTGCAGGGGAAGCTGTTTTAGTTGCCTCGTACGTAGGGTACCAGACCCGCGAAGAAACGGTGGGAAACCGGTCTGTGATCGATATGGTGCTGACATTATCCGTTGATGTGCTGGATGAGCTGGTGGTGGTCGGATATGGTACGACGAAGAAAAGCGACCTGACCGGCGCCGTTGCGGTAGTGTCTTCAGAGCAAATCGGCAAACGCAGCACACTACAGCTGGCGCAGGCACTGCAGGGCGCTACTCCCGGGGTTACAGTGAGGAGGTCCGGCGGCGGGCCGGGAGACCCTGCTTCGATCCGTATACGGGGTGTCACGACGATCGGCGACAGCAACCCGCTCGTCCTGATAGATGGCGTGCCGGGCAATATTAATGACGTTCAGCCGGATGATGTAGAGAGCCTCTCCGTCTTAAAAGACGGTGCATCGGCTGCCATTTACGGCGCACGGGCCGCTTCAGGAGTAATACTGATTACGACAAAACGGGCGAAGGCCGGCGTTCAACGGCTTACTTACAGTCATGAAAACGGCTTTGAATCGCCTACGAAGCTGCCGCGCTACGTTGGTACTCCCGGTTATATGAGAATGACAAACGAGCTGGTCTGGAATGATAACAACAACACGGGGAGCGAATTTCCACGCTACTCCGAGGAGCTGATCCGCAATTACCCGGCGCTCCATGCCGAAGATCCCGACCGGTACCCGGATACCGACTGGGCCTCTCTTCTCAAATCGCACGCCCGTCGCCAGAGTCATAACCTGAGCTTCTCCGCAGGACAGGAAAAGCTCAAAACGCTGGTTACGATGTCATACGACAAGTTCGGCACATTCACCGACGGACGGAATTTCAAGCGGATCAATGTGAGAGCCAATAATGATGTGGAAATCAATAAAGCTGTTTCTGTACATTTTAATCTTCAATATCTCAATACGGACGACGAACGTCAGCCGGGGTCCTCTCCCTCGATAGAAATGCTGCGACGGGAGCCCTATGCCACCGCATTTTACACCGACGGGCGCGTTGCAACCTATCGGAACGGTGAAAACGCTTGGGCCCAAATGCTGCGGGGCGGTACCTTGTCACAATTGGGGAGTACGATACGCGGGCAGGTAGGAATCAATGTAGTACCGGTAGAAGGACTTAAATTAACCGGTATTTTTGCGCCTACCTACGGTTTCGGCAAAACCAAGCAGCATATCCGGCAGGTTGCAATGACTTCGCTTGACGACCCTAACATCATCACAGGGTATGTCGCCGGCAGGACGGCAACCAATCTTTCCGAGAGCAGGGAAGAGACCAGGCTTTACAACGCGCAGTTGCTTGCCGGTTATTCAAAATCTTTCGGGGACCACCATCTTGAGCTGCTGGCCGGGTATGAATCCAATTATGCTTTTACCGAAAGCCTGGGCGCATCCAGGGCGCAGTACACCCTTCATACGTATCCTTACCTGAACCTGGGCCCGCTCGACTATCGCGACAACAGCGGGAGCGCTTCCGAATTTGCCAGTCAGTCGTATTTCGCCCGGCTGATGTATAACTTCAAAGGCAGGTATCTCCTGCAGAGCAATGTCCGCCGGGACGGTTCATCCCGTTTCCACCGCGATCACCGCTGGGGAACTTTCCCATCTGCTTCTTTAGGCTGGATTGTGTCGGAAGAAGACTTTTTCCCTGATAATCATACGATATCATTCTTCAAGCTACGTGCTTCCTGGGGAATGCTTGGCAATGAACGGATCGGCAACTATCCTTATCAGTCGACCGTTTCGTTCGGGAACGCCCTGTTCCACCAGGGCACAAACGTTGCCTCGAACCAGACCGCTTATATAGGAAAATATGCGATAGAAAATATTTCCTGGGAAAGCACCGGCTCCCTTGACTTTGGAATAGACGCGAGCTTTTTCAACAACAGGCTGACGCTTACGGGCGACTATTATGTTAAAACGACCTCCAGGATGCTGCTGGCATTGGAGATCCCTGACTATATCGGGCTGGAAAACCCTGATCAGAATACCGGGAAAATGAAGACAAAAGGGTGGGAAATCGATCTGGGCTACAGGAATGAAATAGGAAACCTCAAATATGCCGTATCGGGTAACCTGTCTGACTACCGGTCGGTAATGGGCGATCTGGGGGGAACCCAGTTCCTGGGTGATCAGGTAAAATTTAAGGGAAGCGAGTTTGACGAATGGTACGGCTACAAATCCGACGGGATTTACCAGACGCAGGACGAGATCGATAATTCGGTTAAGATCAATAACCGCGTGAGGCCGGGAGACATTAAATACCGGGACATCAGCGGCCCGGACGGCGTACCCGACGGCGTCATATCCCCCGCTTACGACAGGGTGCTGCTGGGCGGATCATTGCCCAGGTTTGAGTACGGAGGGAATGTATCGCTTTCCTACGGCGGCTTCGACCTTTCCGTGGTCGTACAGGGGGTTGGCAAGATAAACAGCTACCTGAATACTTCTATGGTACAGCCCCTGTTTGGCGGAGTCCTGGGCGTCCCCGCCTTTGTGGCCGATAGCTACTGGAGCGTATATAATACTCCGGAAGACAACCTTAAAGTCCGGTATCCCCGTTTGTCGGAAGTAGGGTCGGGTGCACAGAACAGGCTGAACGGCAATAACTACGTAACCTCCGATTACTGGCTCATCAACGGCAGGTACATGAGGGTGAAGAATATCGTGCTGGGCTATACCGTGCCGGCCTCGGTAACAAAACGGATAAAGGCCGGCAGCATCCGGCTGAACTGCAATCTTATCGATTTTTTCAGCCTCAGCAGGTTCCCGAAAGGGATCGATCCCGAGCTGTCGTCTTCCGGCTATTTCATAACCAAATCCATTGTGTTCGGCTTGTCTGTGAGCATCTAAACGTAGAAGATCATGAAAAAAGCGATAATCCTGCTGTTTACAGCATTTTGTTTGCATACATCCTGTACCAACCTGGATCTGAACCCTCTTTCGGAAGGATCCAGCGAATCGTGGTACGCCAATGATACTGAAATCACGCTTTCGCTCAATTACCTTTACTTCTGGCGTTTCTGGGATGTCGATCCGGATCCCAATAATTTCGGTAATATGGGCTGGAGGGATTCCTGGACCGACGACTGGACGAACAGGAATATTGTAAGCCCTTTTGCCAACGGCACCGTTAACGCGCAGACCGACTACGTTACTGCTTACTGGCGGATTTACTTTACCTGTATCGCTGCCTGCAATAACCTTATCGAAAGGCTTGAATCGCCGCGTGCAGATCTTGAAGATGCTACGCGGGAGCAATACCTGGCAGAAGCCCGCTTTGTAAGAGCCGCTCAATATTCCAGGCTTATTTTTCATTGGGGAGATGTGCCTTACCTGGACAAGACCATGACTATTGAAGAGGCTTTCGCGCTCGGCCGGACTGATAAATCGGAGATATTGGATCATATCTATGCAGATTTTGACTATGCTGCCGAACACTTGCCGCTTTC